>CAMASZ010000070.1 GCA_945861125.1 Rickettsia typhi
TTTCTCATTGCAAAACCCATATCACTACTAGAAGAAAACCATAATGATATAGAAAATAACATGATATTTCCAACTCCAAAACCAGCTACGGCAAGAGCTTTCAATAAGGAATCATTATATTTTTTTTCAACTTCATTAATTATCTTCTCATCAAAAGGTAATAATTTATAACCAATTTCATAAATTATTCGCACCAACTCATTTCCTCTTTTTAAATCACTCTTCCATTTTAAATGTAAAGTTTTGTTTGCTAAATTAACTCGAGCATAAATTACATCAGGTTGTTTTTTTAGAATAGATTCTATCAGCCATACACAAGCTCCGCAGTGCAATCCTTGTATTAGCAATGAAATCGAAAAAACATTATTATCAAAACTAACAAACTCATTAATATCAATTAAATCATCAACTTCGGGCTTAATTTTTCTTTCATTTATGATTGTTTTACGGAATTTATAATAATCAGATAAGCCAAGATTATTTATAATTTGATAAGCAAATTTACAACCATTACAGCAAAATAATTCTTGATCTTTTTGTAAATTTGAATTGCAGTGAATACACTTTGGGACGTCTTCTTTATTATTTTTTATTAACATTTTTATTATCTTTTTCTTCTAATATCGAATTAGAAACTAGATTAATTTTTTTAACCTCTTCAAAAAGACCTTCATTAGTTCTAACTGAAATTTTTACCTCCCATTCACCAATTCCCGAGACCTCAAATTCGCCAGAATAGCTGGAGCTTTTATTGTTATATTCAAGTTTCTGAGTAAAGGCTGGATAACCTGATTTAGACTTAATAAAATCCATAAAAAGACTTGCATCAGCTATTAATAAATCAGCATAATCTCCAACCGTAACCTCAAAATACCATTTATTATTTTCTAGCTCTCTCTGAATAATTGAAGTGCTATAGTTAGTTATTTTTTTTTCTTCAAAAATTATCTGATTGTTAGATTTATATATTATTTTTTCAACCGCTCTGCCACGCCAAGTTTTTTTAGCAATAAAAATATAGGCAATATTTACAATGATTACCAATATAAAAAATCCTAGTAACAAGTAGTGAAATTTTACATTTTTAAGCAAATTGATCATAATTTATTTGATTCTTTTAAACAAAACTCTAAATCCTTAATTATGCTAAGATAATCTGTATTAACGGCAGAAAAGCGAGCAATAATAATATAGTCGCAATTTTTTTTTATTAAATTATTTTTTAAAGATCTCCTAAAAGCTTCACGGAATCTTCTTTTAATTTTATTTCTTTTTACAGCTAATTTGCTTATTTTTTTTGATACTATATAACCAACGCGACAAAAGTCATCGCTTTTTAATTTGATTGTTCTTTGATCCGAAAAATTATTGGTGGGTTTTGAGATTGTTAAAATTAAAGTTTTTGAATAAAATTTTTTTCCCTTTTTATTAATATCTTTAAACTCTTGAGATTTTCTAATCGAAAATATTTTCAAAACTTAAGCAATTTATGTGAAAAAACTTTACACCGTAAGTGAAGCACGATTTTTTGATCTTCTTCTGGACAAAACTTTACGCCCTCCAACACTGGACATTCTTGATCTAAAGCCATGCCTTTTTTTTCTTACTATCTTGCTTGGTTGCCAAGTTCTTTTCATAATCTAAATAATTCAAATTTGCTTATTTTTAAAAACTTCTAACAAAGACTTCCAACAAGAGTTATTTAGTTTTAGCATTTTAAAAATTAAAAATAATCAGAAATCAAAATTAATAATAAAGCTAAAAATTTTTGCCAGAAATGTTCAAAGTCAATCAAAAATTTTATAAAATAATTTTAAAGGCCTTTATTGTACTGATCAAAACTTAAAAGACAAGTATTATACTGTTTTAACTTGAAAACAATCAATCTGGCAAAATATTTTGGAGATAAAAATGATGAAAAATGAGAGTTATATAACACATACAGCTCGAGGCTTTTCACCATTTTTAGCCTAAAAGATGAAGCCAGATTGATTAAGTTCAAAATGTAAGTTTTCAAGTTAAAATGGTATTATGACCGATTATTTAGGCGTTAACTAGTATTACTTTTTATAAAGAAACTTCAAACTTTCTTAAAATTACCTCAATTAAGCTTAAAAAAATAAATTGGCTTTAATTTAGACAATTTTACTTTGTCAAAAAGAAACAATATTTTTTTTTATTAAATTTTTTTAAAAAAAAGCTATTGAGTATTATAAAAGTATGATTAAATAGTACGTATATTGTATTTGTAGAAGAAAAAAGAATAACACCATCATGCAAACAAAGCGCTAGCAACCCTCTTAACAAAATTAAGGGGGTTGTTAATGAAAATATTTTTGCATCATCTTATCAATAAATTTATTCAACCTATATAATTCATCAACATCTTTTCCTTTAATAAAATATTCTTTTGCGCCCAACTTTTTTGCCTCTTCAATAATATCAGGCTCTTCGTGCGCACTCAATACCGCAACAGGAATTTTAATATTTTGATCTGATAGCTTCTTCAATAAATCAAAACCAGAAATATCAAACAGCGACAAATCCAGTAATATTAAACCTATATCATTTTTTTTATCAGATATCAGTATTTTTAATGCTTCATTGCCACTATTTACAGTCTTAACAATATATTTCTTTTTTTTTAAATTCATTTTCTATTATGTGTGAAAAAAATTCAGATTGAAATTTTTCATCTTCAATTAATAAAATATATTTTTTCATCTTAAAGCAACTTCGAAGTTATAATAATAAAAGTTAGCCAAATACCAATATTTGCAATTATAAGTAATTTAAGCAACATATTGAGTCTTGGATTCTCTTTTAAGGAATTAGAAAAACGACTTCTTAAAATTTTGCCAGCTTGAAGCCATTTCAATTCGTTATTATAAATCTTTTCTAATTCTTCCTTAGTAGATTTTTTATGATCTTGTTGCATTTTTTAGTATTTATTAAAATAACTGAGAAAACATTTTGCCGCTAAACCTTGAGCAATTTTTTCCTCTAAAATCTTTTTAAAATATTCCTTTTTAGAATTAACTTTTAAATTTTCAAAATCAACCATTAAACCATATAATTCTGTTGCAATTTTAATAATTGTTTCTTTATCGAACTCATCGCCATAAAATTTAAAAGTTAATCGCATTGCTTCAGACAATTGATTTCGACTCTTATCATCAAAGGGGATCGATGATTTACCATTTAAAATAGTATCTGTGCTAACTTGGAGGAAATCAGATATTTTTTTTAAAACCTCGTTAGAAATTCCACTTCTGCCATTTTCAAAACCAGATAATAACTGCTTACTGACGCCGACTTTTTCTGCTAATTCGCTTTGCCCAATGTTTCTTTCTTCTCTTATTCTTTTAAGAAAGTTATTCATCGCATTTATAAAGATTTAAATTTATTAAATCTGGGGTGTGGGAGTTCCAGTGTAATTAGAGGGACTATAATACCATTTCTACTTAGGATGCATTGTTTAACTTTAATCAGTATAACTTTTTTAGTAAAAACCAAAAGCCTTGACTATTATGATTGCAAGGATTCTAATTTTTTAGGAAAAATGTTACATTGATTAATTTTCAAGTTAAAATGATATAATATCATTTTCTGGATTTTAAACGCTTACTATTTAAAGATTGGCCTTGGTATAAAATTAATTTTTGTTCGATCATAAAATAATTTTTTAATAACTCAATTCAATTCTGGTTCCAATATATAAAATTTACTTCAAAATTGAACATTTTTTTAAACAAAAAGCGAGATCCAATTAAGCTTAGTTTTACAGCTAATTCGAACAAAAATAGTGAATCTGGTTTGGAGAAAATAAAATTTAACTTGTGGAGGAGATTATAAATAATAATTTGGTTGGAAATTTAAATAGACAATATCTTTTTGCTAGGCACTGTTAACAAAGGTTTTTAAATTTAGATTTTTTTACATTTTTAGCGCTTTTTTGATAAAATTGCGATAAATATATAAAAATATTTTGAGAAATTTTTTAAAAAATTAAGCAAAAATAGAATAAAATATTGCTTTTTTAACATGGCCTAGTGACTTCCAACCAATAGCACTGTTTAGTAAAAACGGTATAAATCATACAAAAACAAAGGTTCTTTTAGAGGCTGTTGCTTTAGTTTCTTTTTTCGTCTTTCACTTCCTCATATTCACCGTCTACAACTTTTGAACCAGAATCACTTTCTGAGCTGGTATTTGCATTGGAGCCACTTCCATCACCATTGCTTTGACCTTGGGAAGATTTATATATTGCCTCTCCAAGTTTCATTGAAGATTGCATTAATTTTTCAGTTGCTGATTTTAACTCTTCTGCGGTAGCTGATTCTTTGGATATTATTTCTTTAATGTTTTTAATTTTTTCTTCAATATCAGATTTAACTGATGATTCAACTTTGTCGCCATGTTCACGTAATGATTTTTCAGTTTCGTAAACTGCAGAATCTGCATGATTTTTAGCCTCTATTAAATCTTTTTTGGCTTTATCGGCAGAAGCATTAGCTTCAGCGTCTTTCATCATTTTCTGAATTTCAGACTCTGATAATCCTCCTGAAGATTGAATACGAATTTGTTGCTCTTTATTTGTTGCTTTATCTTTAGCGGATACTTTAACTACGCCATTGGCATCAATATCAAAAGTAACTTCAATTTGTGGCATACCGCGCGGCGCTGGAGCAATTCCTTCTAAATTAAATTCTCCTAGTAGCTTATTGTGAGTTGCAATATCTCTCTCTCCTTGAAAAACTTTGATAGTAACTGCAGTTTGATTATCTGCAGCAGTTGAAAATACTTGGCTCTTATTAGTTGGAATTGTAGTATTTCTTTCTATTAAACGAGTAAATACCCCACCAGCAGTTTCAATTCCTAGCGATAATGGCGTTACATCTAATAACAATACATCTTTAACATCTCCTTGTAAAACTGCAGCCTGAATTGCTGCACCAATAGCGACAACTTCATCAGGATTAACGCTTCTGTTTGGCTCTTTATTAAATAATTTTTTTGCAGTTTCAATAACTTTAGGCATTCTAGTCATTCCACCAACAAGTATTACTTCATCGATATCTGCAGGCTTTAATCCGGCATCTTGTAAAGCATTTTCACAAGGCTTTATAGTGCGCTGAATTAAATCATCTACCAACTGCTCTAGTTTTGCACGAGTAAGTTTAATGTTAAGATGCTTAGGACCAGAAGCATCAGCAGTGATATAAGGAAGATTAATTTCAGTTTCAAGAGTTGAAGAAAGTTCAATTTTCGCTTTTTCAGCAGCTTCTTTTAAACGCTGAAGCGCAAGCGGATCTTTTGATAAATCAACGCCATTATCTTTTTTAAATTCGTCAGAAAGATATTTTAAAATACGCATATCGAAGTCTTCTCCACCTAAGAAAGTATCACCATTAGTTGATTTTACCTCAAAAACACCATCACCTATTTCTAAAATTGATACATCAAAAGTACCACCCCCAAGATCGTAGACAACTATGGTTTGACCATTTTTTTTCTCAAAGCCATAAGCAAGTGCCGCAGCGGTCGGCTCATTTATTATTCTTAAAACTTCTAAACCAGCAATTTTGCCGGCATCTTTAGTTGCTTGACGCTGTGAATCATTAAAATATGCCGGAACTGTTATAACTGCTTTTTCAACTTTTTCACCCAAATAGCTTTCAGCAGTTTCTTTCATTTTCATTAGCGTGAATGCTGAGATTTGACTTGGTGAATATTTTTCATTTTTAACATCAACCCAGGCATCACCATTAGCTGAAGAAACTATCTTATAAGGTACTAGACCTTTATCTTTTTCGGTCATTGGATCATTATATCTTCGACCGATCAATCTTTTAATGCCAAATATTGTATTTTGTGGATTTGTAACAGCTTGTCTCTTAGCTGGAGCTCCAACCACTCTTTCACCATTTGCAAGAAAACCAACTATTGATGGAGTTGTTCTTGCGCCCTCTGAATTTTCAATAACCTTGATACTGGTTTTACCTTCCATTATTGCAACACATGAGTTAGTTGTGCCCAAATCTATTCCGATAACTTTTGACATAATTTTATTTTATTTTGTTTTGAGAAAAAATTAATCATAGCATTGAAAAAACTATAACATTTGCTATAAGTTTATTTAATAAATTTTAAACAAATTTCAAGGGTGTTATATCAAATTTCATCTTTAAAGTATTAAATATCAATTTCAAAAAAACTTAAAAAATTTAATGAAACGCGCATTTTCCTTAATAGAACTTTCAATAGTAATTCTAATAATTGGAATTTTAGTTGCGGGGGTAACTCAAAGTTCTCGCCTAGTTTCCGAAATGAGATTATCATCAGCAAAGAGACTAACTCAAAGCTCTCCAATTTCTTCGATAAAAGGTTTACTTTTGTGGCTAGAAACTTCTAGTGATAATAGTTTTGATAATAATGTTGGCGATGGTGATCAAGTAGCTAATTGGTACGATTTAAATCCATTATCAAATACA
>CAMASZ010000071.1 GCA_945861125.1 Rickettsia typhi
TCACTCTTCTAATTTCATTAATTGATTTTTTTGGAACTATAATTCCAAAAGAGTCTTTTAAATCAGATTGCATAAAAGAAAGTGCCAACCTATGTCCGTCAGTTCCAACCGTTCTTAATTCTGAACCAGATTCATTAATTACTGCCTGCAAAAATAAACCATTTAAGTAATAACGAGTTTCATCATTTGAAACGGCAAAGCGGGTTTTATCAATCATCTTGGCTAGCTTAATTGCATCTATCTCAATTTCTTCACTTAATTCTCCCTCGAATAGACTAGGAAATTCAGATGCATCAATACATGGTAAATTAAATTTTGATTTACCAGAAACAATTTCCAATATAGATGGCTTATCTTGCTTTATTAAAATTAGACCTTCAGGAATTTTTCTAACGATATCAAAAAACATTTGCGCTGGAACCGTGGTTACTCCACCATTTTTCATATCAGATTCAAAACTGGTATTGATTACTATATCCATATCAGTAGCTGACAAAACAACAATATCATTATTAACCTCAATTTTAATATTTTGTAAGATAGGTATGGTATTTCGTTTTTCAACAGCACCATTAACGTCTGATATAGCTTTTAATAAGATTTGTTTTTTGATTTCAAACTGCATTTGAATTATGTGATTATAAATTATTTAGAATTAGTATTTTTTATAGAATTTTTATTAAATAGTGCCTAGATTAATCTAGATATAACTGGGCTATGAATAGCTCAATATCAGATCCCCAGAAAACTGCATTATTTATCAAAAATGATATATAGTTAGAGTTATTTCAAGACTTAAGAAAATTCTATAGACACTAAGTCAAAGCTTGAATATAAAAGATCTTAAAATAAATCTCAATAATTATCGACCCTATTTTTCTTCATCAATATTTGGCATAAAATTGTGAGCTACTGAGCTTGCTGCTGAAGAATTATTATTGTTGTTAGATTTTCTAATCTCTTTTCCAGCCAATAAATCTTTGATTTCATCACCGGTGAGGGTTTCATATTCAAGCAATGCTTTGGCTAATTTTTCTAAATCATCTTTCTTTTCTGTTAAGATATTTTTTGCTTTTGACAATGCTTCATCGACAATACGCTTAACTTCTTCATCAATAAGCTTTCCGGTTTCTTCAGAATAATTTTTGGAAGGAGCATAAAACCTTGTAGATTCATCATCAGAGTAATCTATAGTTCCAACTTTATCGCTTAAGCCCCATCTTGTTACCATATTACGAGCCATATTTGTTGCCTGCTCTATATCAGAAGATGCTCCCGTAGTTACTTTTTCATAACCAAATATCAACTCTTCAGCAGCTCTACCTCCCATAGCAACAACTAAATCATCATGTAATTTAGCCCTACTAACTGAGAAACGATCATTTTCTGGCAATCTCATAACAAGACCTAATGCCCTACCCCTTGGAATAATCGTTGCCTTATGAATAGGATCAGAATTTATACAATTAATAGCAGTAATAGCATGACCAGATTCATGGTAGGCCGTAAGCTCTTTTTCGGATTTTTGCATTATGATTGATTTTCTCTCTGCTCCCATCATAATCTTATCTTTGGCTTCTTCTAGATTTTTCATAGTTACCATTTTCTGATTAACCCTAGCAGCCATTAAAGCTCCCTCATTTATTAAATTAGCTAGATCAGCTCCAGCAAATCCTGGTGTTCCCCGCGCAATAGTTTTGATATTAATATCAGATGCGGCAGCAATTTTTTTAATATGTACAGCAAGAATTTGCTCTCGCCCCAATATATCTGGATTTGGCACTGTTATTTGACGATCAAAACGACCCGGTCTTAACAAAGCTCTATCCAAAACATCTGGACGATTTGTTGCGGCAATTATTACCACCCCTTCATTATCAGAAAAACCATCCATCTCAACTAACATTTGATTTAAAGTTTGTTCACGTTCGTCATTTCCACCTCCATATCCAGAACCTCTATGACGCCCAACTGCATCAATTTCATCAATAAAAATAATGCAAGGAGCCGTTTTTTTTGCCTGTTCAAACATATCACGAACTCTACTTGCACCAACACCAACAAACATTTCAACAAAATCTGAACCAGAAATTGAAAAGAAAGGAACCCCCGCTTCACCAGCAATGGCACGGGCTAATAAAGTTTTACCAGTACCTGGAGATCCTATTAAAAGACAGCCTCTAGGTATTTTTGCACCAACATCAGTATATTTCTTAGGATTTTTTAAAAAATCAACTATTTCACTTAGCTCTTGTTTAGCTTCATCGATACCAGCAACATCGGCAAATGTTACTTTGTTTTTATTTTCTTGCAAAAGTTTTGCCCTTGATTTTCCAAAACCAAATGCACCGCCAGAGCCTTTTCCTGAAGCACTACGAGCAAAAAATACCCACAAACCAATCATGATGATAAAAGGCAACCAACCAATTATTCCTGATACAATTTTTTCAGATTTACTAATCAAAGGAACTGCATTAACAGCAACACCCTTTTCTTGTAACTTATCAACTAAGGAAGGATATTCTGGAAGATAAGTATAGAAACGACCACCATCTTTCAAGTTTCCAATTAGGTCATTACCCTTTATTTCAACTTGCGAAACCTCATTATCATTAACTTTTTTCATAAAGTCAGTGAAATTAAGTTTATTTTCACTAAAGCTATCAGGCCCAACTGCAATTCTTGATAAGGCTAAAACGCCTAGAAATATTGCAATCCAAACTATAAAATTTTTTCCAGAATTTTGCATTTTAAAAAATTATTAAATCAATTAAAAATATTACACCAACCAATTGATGTAGAAAACACGAGAAGCAAAAAAATTAATCAACAACAAATTTTATAAACAAAGTAGTATTTGCAACGGTCTAACTATTTATCTAATTCTTTTGATAAAGTATTCAACAAAAGTAAACAAAAATTATTAGCTCGATCATTAAAAGAATTTATTTTTGAACTAAAAATATTATAAAAGAAAACCGCTGGAATTGCTGCAAACAGACCAATTGCAGTTGCAAAAAGGCTTTCAGCAATTCCTGGAGCAACAATTGCTAAGCTAACATTTTTGTTTACAGCAATATTTTGAAATGAATTCATAATTCCCCAAACCGTCCCAAACAAACCAATAAAAGGTGTTGCTGATCCAATAATAGCAAGGAAACTTAGGCCACTTTCTAATTTTTGAAGCGATCTATTAAGAGCAATTACCATAGAATTATTAAGCCTTTCTTTTAGAGAAGATTTTTTTTCGATACCGCTTAATATTATTTGTTTAATATTATTCGATTTCCACTCTTTAATACAGGCAATAAATATAATTGCCAAAGGATGATTATCATTTTTTTTAGCACGAATATATATCTCTTCTGTTGAAATATCGGTTTCAAAGAGATGTTCAAATTTATCGGTGCGACTTTTTAGAATATTAAATTTTACAATTTTATCAAAAATAATTGTCCAAGAAATTAAAGATGCGAATAACAAAATTAATATTACGAACTGAACTATTATATCTGCTTGCAGTATTAATTTGAATAAAGACATAAATCTTATTTTATAAATTTAATTTTTAACCACATATCTTATACCAAATCCTATCTTTAAATACTCAATAGGATATTCAAATTCTAACTTCATATTTTTGGTAAAAAAATCTTCAAAAAGCCTCAGCTGTATGGATATACAACTTCATTTTTTAAAGATTTTTATCACAAAAATCGTGTCGTTGCCCTAGGGCACGACTGGCAAAAATATTTTGTTATAATTTGATTTAAAGATGGGATTTGGTATTATACCAGTTTCCCAAATCAAATGACACATTATTTATCATATTTACCATTTAATTCGAAAAAATTGTATTAGAATATCACCTTAGGTTATATACTCAAGATGTTTTAAGCTTCAAAAAGATTATTTTATAAGAAAAAAATTAAGAAATGTGGTTTTAGTTTTTACAACAATCTGAGATTCAAATAGCTTTGTTATATAGAGCTATAGTTTCATTGCACATTTTTTGATTTGAAAAATTTTCTTCAATATTTTTTCTACCTGCAAGTCCTATTTGATCAATCTCTTGTTTTGACATTTGTAAAACTTTATTAATCAGTGATGCTAAATTATCCACATCAAGCACATCAACTAAAAAACCTGTTTCATTATTAATTATTGTTTCAAGTGAACCGCCAATTGCAGTGGCAATTATAGGTTTTTGCGAAGCTTGCGCCTCAATTGCAATGCGTCCAAAAGCCTCTGGCCTAATGCTAGGTGCCACAACAAAATGCGATAAAGCGTAAGCCGCCGGCATATCTTTACAAGGTCCAACTAATCTAATTTTTGATTCGAGATTTTTTTGAATTACCATTTGTTCTAATTTCTTGCGATATTTTTGATGGCCATGATCAGATCCAACCATAATACAAAAAAAGTCATTATTAACTTTTGACAAAGCCGAAATTAAAAATTCATGCCCCTTCCAAGATGTGTAACGTGCTGGCATCAAAATAATTTTTTTATCTTCTGGTAAGTTCCATTTTTTAATTAGATCAATAATACGATTATTTGAAACTCTTTTTAGATCAAAATAATTAAGATCAGCTCCTCGTTGAATAACTTTAATTTTACTAGAAAAATCACCTATATAATTTTCTAACAAATATTTCTTAACAAAATTAGAGACAGCTATAACTGAATCTGCTTTTAACATTAAAGAGTTATATTTTTTCTTCAGAGAAAAATTTTTCCAAAATAAAAAATTCAATGAGTAAATTCCATGAACAGTTGAGACGAGTTTTGTATTAGTTTTTTTACAAGCATAATAAGCAGCAAACATTGGTGCCCTTGATCTTACATGAACAATATCAACATTAAATTTTTTGATAATTGCTACTATTTTTTTAATATTAGCATATATTTTGATAGGATTTTTAGTATTAACCGCAAGCTTGATGTGATTAATTCCAGCCTCAGTTAAATCATAAACTAAAACACCACCATTTGATACTACTATTGGTAGAAAATTATTATTTTTTAGACATTTAGCTATATCAACCACACCTCTTTCTACCCCTCCATTTTCTAGAGCAGGAACAATTTGCATTATTACCTTTTTTTGATCTTTATCCATAAAATAATTTATTTAACTAAAATTACTTCTTCTCTTTTGGCACCAGTAGAAATGATTGAAGCCTTAACTTGGCATAAATCTTCAATTCTTTTAATATAATTTAGAGCTTTAGCTGGCAAGTCTTTAATAGATTTCATGCCAACGGTGGATTGTTGCCAACCATCAAATTCTTCATAAATTGGCTCGATTTTTTCCCATAAATTTATAGCTTGCGGAAAA
Source organism: Rickettsia typhi (assembly GCA_945861125.1). Classification (GTDB taxonomy): domain Bacteria; phylum Pseudomonadota; class Alphaproteobacteria; order Rickettsiales; family UBA1997; genus CAILUF01. The sequence continues at coordinate 5,342 of CAMASZ010000071.1, forward strand.
TAATTAAAATTTTTGCCATCAATATTATATCCGGTACATATCTTTATTTTTTCTAATTTATCAAGAACGTCAAGCTTTGTTAAGGCAATTTCTCTTATTGAAGAAATTTCTATTGCTTGCTTTACCAAAACAGCATCAAACCAACCACAACGACGATTTCTACCAGTAACTGTTCCATATTCATTACCTTCAATGCGAATAAAATTTCCAATTTCATCATCTAATTCCGTTGGAAACGGCCCAGAACCAACCCTTGTTGTATATGCTTTTAAAACACCAATTGTTTTATGAATATCGACAAAACCAAGTCCAGAACCAAGAGAAACTTGACCGGTTAAAATATTGCTCGAAGTAACAAATGGATAAGTACCAAAAGAAACATCTAGTAAAGAACCCTGAGCTCCCTCGAACATAACAGCTGACAATGATTTTAATTTTTTAGCAATCTCAAAAGAAGCCATGGAAAACTCTAGTAAACGTTGCTTAATTGGCATAATTTCATCGACCAAATTTTGAACCGAAACTTCTTTTATTTCTAGACTTTTTCGTAATAAATTATGATAGAATAAGAGATTTTCTAAACGATTATGCAAAACCTTATCATCTAACAAATCGCATATTCTAATAGCTCTTCTTCCAATTTTATCTTCATAGGCAGGACCAATTCCACGACCAGTTGTGCCAATTTTTTTATCACCTTTTTTACTTTCTAAAATCTGATCTAGTTCACGATGAATTGATAATATTAAACAACAATTATCAGCTATTGCCAGATTTTGGGGCGTTATCTTTATAGATTTTTGTTCAATATTATCAATTTCATTAAACAAAGCTTTTGGATCAACAACTACCCCACTTCCTATTACTGAAAATTTTCCCCTAATAACACCAGATGGTAGTAAATTTAGTTTATAGGTTTGGTCGTTAACTTTTATAGTATGACCAGCATTATGACCACCTTGAAACCTAACAACTGCATCAAATTTATCCGATAGGAAGTCAACTATTTTTCCTTTACCTTCATCGCCCCATTGTAAACCAATTATTGCTGTGTTTTTCATTAGTTAAATTTTATTTTTTTTATTTTTT
>CAMASZ010000072.1 GCA_945861125.1 Rickettsia typhi
GATTTACATTAAATAATCCATTATTAATTATAACTGGTGCTTTAGTTGGAGCGAGTGGAGCAATTTTAAGCTATATAATGTGCAAGGCTATGAATCGCTCTATCATAAATGTTATGTTCTCTGGCTTCGAAGATAATAATGAAAAATCATTAGCAACAGAAAATGAATCAAGATTTATTAAACAGGGCAATGCTGAAGATGCAGCTCAAATAATAAAATCTTCATCATCAGTAATAATAGTTCCTGGTTATGGAATGGCTGTTTCTTCGGCTCAACATGCTGTTTACGAAATGACAAAACTATTGGAACAATCTGGTATAGAAGTTAAATTTGCTATTCATCCAGTTGCAGGAAGAATGCCAGGACATATGAATGTACTACTTGCAGAAGCAAATGTAAATTATGAGAAAGTTTTTGAGTTAGATGAAATTAACTCTGATTTTAAAAATACTGATATAGCTTTTGTTATAGGTGCAAATGATATAACAAATCCAGCTGCCAAAACCGACAAAACTAGTCCAATATATGGTATGCCAATATTAGATGTTTCATGTGCTAAAACAGTATTTTTTGTCAAAAGGTCTATGGCATCAGGATATGCTGGAATTGAAAATGAGTTATTTTATAATGATAACACAATAATGCTTTTTGGTGACGCTAAGAAAGTTGTCGAAGAAATTATTAAAAATCTAAATTAAAAATACTTTTTTATGAAAACTAATGCAAACTCAATAAGAATAGGCAATGTGATTGAATTTCAAAGTCAGTTATGGAAGGTTTTAAAACGTGATCATGTTAAACCTGGAAAAGGCGGGGCCTATATTCAAGTTGAAATGAAAAACATTCAAACCGGCAATAAAACCAATACCAGATTTAGTTCAAGTGAAGATGTTGATATTGCTTACGTGGAACAAAAAAATTTTCAATTTCAATATTTTGATCGCGAAAATTTAATTGCTATGGATATGGAAAGTTTTGAAACATTTGATTTTAATAAAGATTTAGTTGGAGAAACTTTACCATTTTTACAAGAAGGCATGAATATTAGAGTGGAATATTGTAATGGAAAAGCAATCTCAATAAATTTACCTGAACAAGTAAATGCAATAGTTGCTCAAGCTGATGCGGTAGTTAAAGGACAAACCGCAGCAGCATCATACAAACCTGCAATTTTAGAAAATGGTATAAAAATAATGGTCCCCCCTTTTATTGAATCTGGCGAAGAAATAATAGTAAACACAATCGAACTTACTTACGTAAGTAGAGCAAAATAAATTAAAATATGATTTCTTTCTTAAAAATGAACGCCGCAGGCAATGATTTCGTAATATTTGATGCTAGAAAAAATAATATCTCTCTAACTTCAGAAAATATCAAAAAAATATCTAATCGAAAGAATATCGGTTGTGATCAATTAATAATAATTAAAGATGATCAAAATAAATCTGATTGCTTCATGGAAATATATAATTGCGACGGAAGTCAGTCTAGCTCTTGTGGCAACGCAACTAGATGTGTCGCTAGCATTCTATTCTCGAGTAGTTTGAATCAAATTATAAAAATAAGAACTAACTCAGGAATAGTAGAGTGCAAGAAAAATGATCAACTAATTTCGGTAAATATGGGCAAACCATTTTACTCAAACAAAAATTTTGTTTTTAATAATTATAATTTTTTTTGCATTGATATTGGCAATCCTCATGCAGTTTGTTTTCTAAAAGATAGCATAGACAATGATTCATTCTATAATATTGGACCAAAAGTTGAAAATAATAGCTACTTTCCTTACAAAACCAATGTCGAATTTGCAAAAATTATTAATAATGAATTAATTGAAGTAAGAGTTTGGGAAAGAGGAGCGGGAGAAACTCTAGCATGCGGATCTGGAGCTTGCGCAGTTGCCTATGTAGCAATTACTCAAGGTTATATTAATAGTAATAAAGTCACTACAAAATTCAAAGGTGGTGAAATACACCTAGAATTAATTGATAACTTTATCTTAATGACGGGCGGATATCAAAAAATTTTTGAAGGAATAATAGATGAGAAATTCCTTAATTAAATTTTTGACCTTATTTTTTATCTTTTTTTTAAATTCTAACATATCCTTTCCCTTGAATCCTGAATCAAGACTGGAAGATGAAAAGCTCGAACAAAGAGCATCAAAACTATTTTTAGAAATTCGCTGCATTGTTTGTAATGGTCAGGTAATAGAAAATTCGAATAGTAAATTTGCTTATGATTTAAGAGAGTATGTAAGAAGTAAAATAAAAGAAGGAAAAAATGATGAAGAAATAAAAGCAGAATTAATTTCAAAATTTGGAGAGGAAATTCTAATTACACCCTCCAACAAATCTAAAAATATTTTATTTTTATCTCCACTTATATTTGCTATTTTCTTAGCAATTTATTTTTTTGATAAAATTTTGTCCCTTAAAAAATTGTCTGAAATAAAAAAATAAATCTTTTTAAATTATACTATTTCGAATATATAAATATTAAATTAAGATCAACCTATTTCCAAGTTAAAATAATACCATTTCCATTATAAAATGATAAATTAAGAGAAATATTTTTGTTATAATTTCATTTAAAGATGGGATTTGATATAACATGATAATCAAAATTAAAGACTCTATAACAAAATGAAACATTAAAAATAATATAATTGATTAATTTTCTATTAAAATAGATGATCTGTCTAGTTTTTAAATTTCTAAAAACAGTTTTAATTCACTTATATTCAAGCACCTACAATTCTGCATTTTGTACTTTTTATAATTCAAACTTGAATATGTATAACTAATTTTATTTATAAATATGAAAAACTTTATTAAAATTACTACCTTAACGATTATAACAACAATAATTTCATCTTCGGTACTTGCCCAACCAGCTCCAAACGAACAAAAACCAAATTTAAGACCACAACCTCCAATTCAAGCAGGCAATCCAAATTCACAACAACCACAGCCTCCTAAGCAACCTAATAATCCACAAGCTAGACCTGGAGAAAGCGCTAGACCACAGCAACCTCAAAAACCACAACCTCCAATTCAAGCAGGCAATCCAAATTCACAACAACCACAGCCTCCTAAGCAACCTAATAATCCACAAGCTAGACCTGGAACTGGGGAAAATACTAGACCACAACAACAAAGATAGTTGAAAATAATTTTAACCGATCTCAAAAGAGATCGGTTAAAAAATTCTATGATAATGATTGATCAATCTGACTTGCAGAAAGATTTTGTAAAGATTGAGGGGCGCTAACAGAACGAGGTCTTGCCAAATTAGTTTCAAAAAATTGTTTAATTATTCCACCATTGAATTCCGAGTTACTACACCAATCATAAAATTGATCTTTTATTGAGTCAAAATCTATATAGTCACGAAGATAATAAATTGCATCATAGTTACCTTTTAAGACTAATATTTGTAAAGCAGAATATCCCCCTTGCTTATCATATAAATTAAATAATCTTTCTAATTTGAATCTTTGAATATAATCAAGTGATTCTTCATCTCTATCTTCAAAAAAAAATTGTTTAAATCGCCATCTAGAATGTTGATCTGAATTAATAAAATTTATATTTGCACCATTGGCAACTAAAGATTTGATAATTTCTGTATCATTATTATTAATAGCTAAATCAAGTGCCGTATATGATAAAAAATCTTTTCTATTAATTAATTCTATTTTTTCTTCACTGGTTAGATCTTCAAAAAAAGATTCAATTAACTCAGAAGATGATAAACCATGGTCTGCCATAAGATGTAAAATTGTTTCACCGTTTTTTGTTATTATTTCTTTTTTAAATTCGAATGAAATTTTTTCTTTTAATAATTTAAAAACTTCAATATTTTCACATATCGCCAAATATTGTATGGCCGAAAAATTTTCTTGATCTAACACAAGAATAGAATCAACTGAACCTTTGATTAACAAAAATTCAACTATCTCTAGACAACCGTAAGCTATTGCAAATGAAATTGGTAACCTACCATTTTGATCGGGAATAAAAACTAGATCAAGATTTTTTGTAAAAAGATCAATAAAAGATTGATGATCATTTCTTAAAATCATATCAAAATAATTTTCTTCAAGTTTTGGTTGCATTAAAAATTTTGGACTGATCGCAGTTGATTGACGCAATTTTTTTAAAATGATTCTTTTTGGCAAAGATTCTACTGCTTCATATGAATCAGTCTGAGATGATGAATCAGAAAATTTTGTTTTATTTGTTGAAGTTGCAATAGTTCGAGTTTGAGTAACAATTAATTCTTCATCAATATGTGTCGCTATATCTATTTTTGGTCTTTGCTCAGTAGATGTTGCAACATCTGTTGTTAATATTTGTTCAGTAGATGTTGTAATATCTATTTTTAATGGTTGTTCCGCATGCTTTGCAACATCTCTGTTTTTCATTTCTAGTTCTTGAATCTTATCAATAAATACTTTTTCAGTTGTTAAATCTTCGTATTGCACTTTTTTTACTTCACTATCATAATCCATTGAAAAACCATCTTTTGATAATTCATTTTCTCTCTTTTCTTTTTCTTTTTTTCTTTCTCTTCTTTTTTTTGATCTAGAGATGCGTTGCTCAAGTACATCATCTAGATCAGATTGAGCCACTGAAATTTCTTGAATTTTAACACCATAATATTCTCTTAAAGGGCTATTTAAAGGAAGATATCTGGCAAGTGAAATTATTTTTTCAAACAATCCTTGATATCTAAAATCTTTATCTTTATTAGCTTCAACAAATTTAAAGAAATTAAATTTTTGGATCAATTCTAAAACACCAATAAAACTAATTTCAGTCAATTCGTAAGATTCATCAAAATTACTTAAAGAAAATTTTTTTATTGATTTTGATTCAACTATTTTTTGATTTTGTAAACAATTTAATCTGCTTAAATCATCCAAAAATAAAGATATAAACTTTCCAAATCTTTCAATCAATTCAATATACTCTTCATCATTACCACGAGAACTTAAAAAATAATAAAGCTTAGAATAGCCTGCTAAGTATTTTCTTGATTCATCTTTATTAGCCTCTATCAAAGTAGAACCTATAATTGCAGAAATTCTTTCTTCTTGCTTTTGTCTTGAAAGATTGGTCGAAAAAAGAACTCCACATGTTAATAATTCTTTTATTTGAGAAAAATCAATCGCTTTTTTCAAACCCAACTCAGCAAAAGGATTTCGAATAAAAAAACTAATATAGTCTTCTTTAGATGGCTGATAACCAGCTCTAAACAATATTTCTCGAAGATAAAAAGAATTAGAATAAATTGCTAATCCTATTGCGCTACTAGGAATTTCATCAATAACATTTTTTCTCTTAACTTTAATTTTTCGATCTATTTCCCTAACTTCATTATCAATTTGATCAGCAGAAGCTCCTAAAATACTTATTTGATATGAGTATTGTTCTTTAAAAAAATTGGAAAGATTTTCAGTATATCGAAATTTATTAACATCAATTTCACCTAATTGTAATATAAATTTTAGTAAAATCGGTTTTGAATATTTTATTGCTTCAACCATTAACTGTTCATAAACCTCTGAAGGTATATCCAAAACTTCTTCACTAGATTTCAATATTCCTTGTCTTGTCAATAAAGATTCTGGCAGATTAAGCTGCGCTTTTGATAGAATTCTTTTTATAAATTCTAAATGTTCTGGTTTAAAACATTTATCATAACCAATTTCAATTTCTTTTAACGTAAGTAAATTTTCATAATTTTCTTCAATACTAAATTGAATATCTTTTATTTCTGCTGAAGCAGAGGTAGCATCAATTAAAGATCTTAATATACAGTCTACCAACAGTTCACTTTCTAATCTTCGTTCTGTAAGTATTTTTTGATCATAATTCAAGCTACAATCTCTTATGTAACAAAATAAAGATTTACCTTCCTTATCAAAAAAAGTAAAATCTTCCATTTTTGTAAATTTAAAAATTTTTAGAAAATGTATTGGGTGTTTAAGATTCAAAAAGTAAAATTGTATTAGAGAAGTTCCAGTTTCCTCATCAAAAACATCTTGAGAAATATGATTTATATTTTCATTTAAAAGAATTTCAAGTTCATCAAGATCATATTCGGGAACTCTTTGCAAGGCTTCTTTTAACTTAAATTTAAATTCTGTTTTAGTAAGAGACATTATTTTTAGGAAATTTAAAAATTAATTTATGGACAATTAGCAACAACATCTATCCAATTTCCATATGCCTCACATTTTTTAATTTTAACCTTATCTTCATTTGGAGTTGGACAAGAAGAAGTTGCATAAACATAATTTCCATAATAAACATTTATTGCGGGAAAGCCACTAGCAGTTATTGATGAAGCATCGCAAGGAATTATACTCATCATATCAAAATCTTCTATTAAATCATTTCTA
>CAMASZ010000073.1 GCA_945861125.1 Rickettsia typhi
TTAAAAAATCCTAAACTATACAACAAAAACACGATAATCGAATCTATTTTTAAAAATATATAATCTTTTTTTTCTGATTCAAAAAATAAATCAAAAGGATTAATTTTATGAATTTTTGTTGATGCTAAAAAAATTATTTTTTGATTAGGGGTAATGTTTTTTAAATAAAAGTACCAAGACGGTAAAATTTCAGAGTGAAAATCATTAGGCTCAAAAATAACAATATTGTCTGAATTTTTTAAATTTAATAGGGATAAAATAGATCTAAAATTATAAATTCTTAGAAGACTTATAGCGAAATCAAATAGCGAATTAAAATAAATTTTTATCTCAAAAAAAATAAACTTAAAACGAAAGTCAAATAACTTATTTTTAAAATAAAAAAAATTCTTAAAATTCATAAGATATATTTTTTAAATTTAAAATTTTCTTAAGCTTATCATTTGATATAAGAGTATTTTTAGCTCTATTGGCCCCAAAGCTATCAGCTTGAGTAATTAATGTTGATTTTATATAATTTTCATCAAGATTGTTTTTTTTAGCAATACCTAGAGCAATTTCATATTTTGATAAGCTTTCATCACCCGCAATATTAATAATATCTTTAGATTGATAATTTTTTAATATTAATTGAATAGTATAATAAGAAGCTTGATTAAAACTAATTACCGATCTAAATGAGTCTGAGTACATTTCAATAATTTCTTTTCTTCTAATAGTTTCAATTATTTTATCATAAAAATGTTTTTTTTCAATCAGTGAGTGACCCATTAACAATGAATATCTGGCAACGCTAAAGCCATGCATTAAAACCACTTGTTCAGCGAGAACCTTGGTTCTACCATATGTGTTGGCAGGATTTAAATCATCAATTTCGGTAAATATTTTATTATTCAAACTTTCACCATAAACACTATCAGAAGATGAATAATAAAGCGACTCAATCTTATTTTTTGCTTTTAATAAAAATTCATCCAAACAGTGAACATTTATATAGAAGGCTTTTTCACGATTTTTCTCTACCTCTTCAGGATGATGAAAAGATGAAAGAAAAATAACTTTATATTTTGAACCTTGTGATAATTTATTGGTAAATTCTTCAAATTTACTTGGATTAGCAATATCAAAATTAATCCATTTGATTCTAGAATTTTGCTTATAAATAAGATTTTGTGAACTATTATAAGTTGCAATAATTTTTTGATCAGAATTTTCTAAAATATTTTTTAAAAAATATGAACCAAAATATCCACTAGCTCCGATTATTAAAAACATTTATACCTCAATATCTTTTTTATTACCCTCTAACTCAACCCCCTTATCATACATGGTAATAAGCTTAGTGTTATCCAAATATTCAAATGAATGTCGAACAAGAGGTTCGATGATAAAAATATCATTTTTAATCATTTCATAAACTAATTTTTTACCATCAAGTTCAAGAGTAAGAATAAATTTTCCTTCAATTACAAAAAAAAGCTCACGATTGAATTTATGATAATGATTTCCTCGAATAGAACTTGGCTTAGAATCAATATAGTTAACTTGTGCCCATTTTAATTTGCTAACAATTTGAGTAAGAGAACCCCTATCATCAGCATGAACGAATTCTGGCTTGATAAATTTGATAAATTGATTATCGATTTTGGAACTAAACATAGTAATTTATTATAATTGGTGATTAGAAAAATATTAGATTTTAATTTAATCTTAAGGATAAGATTTGGTATTAATTGATGTTTTGCAATATTTACAAATTATTATAAAATACTAAAATTGAAATTGAAATTTTTTAGTTTACTGCATTTATGAGTTATACCAAAGCAGAATTATTTCATAATTGGCTTTGGTGTTTTTATTTTCTCGCGACATTAGTCGCGGCCCCGCTTTGCGGGGTCCCCATATACCAAAGCAGAATTATTTCATAATTGGCTTTGGTATATACAACCCAAAAAATATAAAATAATGAGTGATATTATTCCTTTTGATCAGAGAGATGGATTTATTTGGCAAGATGGAGAATTTGTTCCATGGAAAGATGCTAAAGTTCATGTTCTCAATCACGGACTCCACTACGCATCATGCGTTTTTGAAGGTGAAAGAATTTATAATAAAAAAATTTTTAAATGTAACGAACACAGCGTCAGATTGCATGATTCTGCAAAAATGATGGATTTTAAAATTCCATATTCAATTGCAGAATTAAATGAAATAAAAAAACAATTAGTTGCAAAACAAAACATTACCGATGGATACATGCGTGCATTTGCTTGGCGTGGCTCTGAAAAAATGGCAATATCTGCCCAAAACAACAAAATTCATGTTGCAGTGGCTTGTTGGCCATGGCCACCATATTACTCTGATGAAGCTAGAAAAACTGGTTTAAAACTCAAATTTGCCAAATATCGTCGCCCCTCCCCTGAGTCAGCTCCTGTTTCAGCTAAAGCCGCAGGACTCTACATGATTTGTACAATCTCAAAACATGAAGCAGAACGGGATGGTTATAATGATGCTCTAATGCTTGATTATCGTGGATATTTAGCTGAAGCTACTGGGGCTAATCTATTTTTAGTGATGCAAAATAACGAACTACACACTCCAATTGCGGATTGTTTTTTGAATGGTATTACTCGTCAAACTGTAATTGAAATTGCAAAAAAACGTAATATTAAAGTAATTGAAAGACATATTAAAGCAGAAGAGCTTGAAAATGCTGTTGATGCTTTTTTAACCGGTAGCGCAGCCGAAATAACTAGAATAGGATCAATTGAAGAAAAAATAAAATATCCACAAGCTAGCCAGATGACACTTGATCTTATGCAAGATTATCATAATCTGGTTAGAAGTTAAAATGAAAAGAAAACAATTAGTTAACATTGTCCTAATATTATCAATTGTCTTTTTATTCATTGAACTACTAGATCCAAAAAAAAGCAATTCTGAAGCAATAAATAGTATTCAGATTGAATTTCAAGCTATTCAGCGAAATTATCCAAATAAAATTTCTGGAATTGCCAAAGTAACTGATGGAGACTCAATAAAAATCAATAAAGAACCGATTAGATTATTAGAAATAGATGCTCCTGAAATCAAACAAGAATGCTTTGACAAAGAAAATATTAAATATAAATGCGGTCAAAATAGTTATGAGTTTTTATTTAATCTAGCTGATGGAAAAAATATCGACTGTTTTTACAAAGAGAAAGATATATATAACCGTTACTTAGGATATTGCTTTAACAATAATACTTTGATAAATAAAGAAATTTTAAAAAGTGGCCATGCTGTAATTTATAATTATAGTAATTCTAGTAAAAGCTTTATTGAAGCCGAAGAACAAGCTAAAAACCAGAATATTGGAATATGGCAAGGAAAATTTATTCTACCCAAAAATTATCGAAAGATGAGAAAATAATAACAGCTCCATTTAAAAAATGCCAAATGATGCAAGAATTTGATTTAATTACAAAATTTTTTAAGCCTTTAACTAATAAAACAGCAAATTCTGACAATCTAGAAAATGACACTGCCTTTATAGATTTAAAACAAAGCGAACATTTGATATTAAGCAAAGATTTATTCGTTGAAGATATTCACTTCTTAAAAAGCGACGGAGCATACAAAATTGCTAGCAGATTATTATTATCAAATCTATCTGATTTAGCTTCAAGCGGAGCAGAACCACTCTATTACATGTTGGGCTTTTCAAAAACCAATAATACTGATGCTTCTTTTGTTAAAGAATTTGCTCGAGGATTAAGTGATATTCAAAAAAAATATAATATTAGTTTAATTGGTGGCGATACTGTAAGGTCAAATAAATACTTTTTTTCAATTACAATTTTTGGTAAAACTAAAAAAAATAAGTTTTTAACAAGAAATCAAGCAAAAAAAGGGAACTTGATTTATGTATCAGGAAACATAGGAGATGCATATTTTGGATTAAAAATTAATCAACAAAAAAAGTTAAATTTAGATAAAGATTGCCAATACTTGCTTGATCGCTATTTCTTCCCAAATCCACAAATCAATCTAGGAAAAGAATTGGTTAAAAGAAATCTTTCAAGATGCGCTATTGATATTTCTGATGGATTATTAAGCGATTTAAATCATATATGCACCAATTCTAACTTAACCGCTAATATTTTCCTAGAACAAATACCAATTTCTAATCAATTAAAAAGAATTCTAAATAAAAAAATTGATAATGAATATTTAAATATTATTAGTGCTGGAGATGATTATGAGCTGATTTTTGCGATTGATCAAAAAGATCAAAAAAAAATTACCTATCTGGCAGATTTTTTAAACATAAAATTAACTAATATTGGCTATTTTACTGGTTGTAATGATAAATCATCTTTAGTAAATTTATTTAATAATAATAAAGAACTTAAAAAAATAAAAATAAACAAATATGGCTACGAACATTAGCGACAATAAGAAAATTGAATTTCCAAGTTATTTTACTAGAGCCACTGGAGCAGCGATAGATATAATAATAGTTTTAGTAATTAGAGGTTTGACCATGACTTTTCTTGCTTTAATATGGCTTAATCAAGCTATCTATAAATTTATTCAAGATTTTCGTGAAAAATTTGGTACTGAGCAACCAAAATCAAGTCCAGAACACATCGATTTTATTAAAAATCATGAAATTATTTTGCACTTTTTCTTTTTTTACTTAATAACTTTCTTAATAGGAATGATTTATCATGCTTATTTAAATTCATCTTCTTGGCAAGGTACAATTGGTAAAAGGATTATGGGTATTACACTAGTTAAAAATAATGGCTTTAAAATTTCTTTTTTTAGAGGAATGTTGCATTATCTATTATCAGTATTACCATTCTTTTTTTTATTTTATTTAATCTTTTATCAGTACAGTAATAACGTAAGTTTGTATCAGGCAATTACCGGATCAACAACCAATATAATTCTCGGATTAGTTTTTTTATTATGGACTGAATTAAATCTTTTTACAAAAAATAAAACCACAATTTATGACATAATCTGCAATACCACCATCATAATTAATAAACCAAAACATAAATGGCCTTGGAGTAAAAAAAATAATGCATAGCTTATTTCAAAAAACTATAAATAACAAAATTAGCTGTAATTCAGTCTCGCTTCATAGCGGAAAAAATACCTCTTTAACCATCATACCCTCTGATGTAGATACTGGAATAATTTTTCGTAGAACTGATTTAGAAAAAGGCAAAAATGAAATTAGAGCTGATTATAAAAATGTAACCACAACTAACTTGGGAACAACAATTCAAAATGAATTTGGAGTAAAAATTTCTACAATTGAACATCTGATGGCAGCAATTTGGGGTTGTGGAATTGATAATTTGATAATTGAAATTAATAATATTGAAGTACCTATTATGGATGGCTCTTCCGAGCCATTTGTTTTCTTAATAGAATGTGCTGGAGTTAATATTCAAAATAAATCAAGACAGTTTCTAGAATTAACAAAAAAAGTAAGATATGAAGAAAATGATAAATATATTGAAGCATCCCCGGCCAAAGAATTTTCTTTAGATCTTCATATTGATTTTAATCATCCACAAATAAATCATCTTGATTTTAATTATAATCAAAACTCCAGCTCTTTTAAAAATGATATTTCTCGAGCAAGAACATTTTGTTTCAAAGAAGAAATAGAATACATGCATCAAAATGGATTAGCCAAAGGAGGATCTCTCGCAAATGCTATAGTTATTGATCAAAATAAAATAATTAATAGTGAGTCACTACGCTACAAAGACGAATTTATCAGACATAAAGCTTTAGATTTTATCGGAGATTTATTTCTTTGCGGGAAATACATCACCGCTAATTTTAAATGCAACAAAACTGGTCATACCATAAATAATAAATTTCTTCATAAATTATTCTCTGATCAATCTTCTTGGAGGCTGGTGTAATAAATTTCAACTTAAAAACATCGATTTAATCAATCAAACCTCTATTTTTGTAAAAACTTGTAAAAAAAGTTCTAATACCATTTTCATCATAAAATGAATCATTTGAAAATGACAAATTAAGTTTCATCTTTTTGGCTAAAAATCTCTAAAAACTTTTTATTCAGTCGCGCTAAAGCGAGCGAAACTTTTTATACCAAAATCCATCTATAATACAACATAACTAACCCCGCAAACACTCTTAATAATTTCCGAACTCAAACCACTAATAAATTTACAAACAACCTTCTCTAATTGTGGCAAAGTTCTATAAATTCTGTTTTTTATAGTATGGTCTTTGAT
>CAMASZ010000074.1 GCA_945861125.1 Rickettsia typhi
TTACGATTTCAAAATTTTTACGAAGTTTTTGTAAGATTTCATCAGAGTTGCCACCTTGAAAAATTTTACCAACAAAACTTCCATTTTTTCTTAGAATTTTTTCAGAGAGTTTTAAAGCTTCTTCAAGAAGGTTTATTATTCTTAAGTGATCAAGGTTTCTGTCTCCGGTTGCGTTGGACGCCATATCACTCAAAACAACATCACACAAGCCTTGTTGGTTATTTTCTTTTTTTAGACAATTAATAATCTTGGCTTCAGCACCATTTTCTAAAAAGTCTTGTATAAAAAAATTTACACCGAAAATAGGAGCCATTTCAAGCAGATCTATTGCTAATACATTTCCTTCTCCAACCTTACTAACTGCATATTGGCTCCATCCGCCTGGTGAAGATCCTAGATCAACAACAATTCTATTTTTCTTGAAGATTTTGAATTTTTCATCAATTTCAATAATTTTAAAGGTGGCTCGAGAACGCCAACCTTCTATTTTTGAACGTTCAACATACTCATCATTAATTTGACGTAACAACCATTTTTGTGAAGATTTTTTAAATCTTTTGCTGTTTTTAAGATTCTGGAATTTTTGTGGCATTTTACTCTAATTTTCTAGCTTCTTCAATAAGCATGATTGGGATGCCATCTTTTATTTTGTAGGCTAATTTTGATTTGTAACAGATTAATTCTTGATTTTCTTCATCATAAGTTAACTTTTCTTTAGATAAAGGGCAAACCAAAATATCTAATAATTTTTGTGGAATTTTTTTTGTCATAAAAATACAATGTTTCGTTCTTTGAATGTAAAATATACTAAACCTAGTTCAAACTTGCAATTTTTTTATCAAAATTTAAATAAAGTTGTGAAAGATGGTGTTTTTAATTTTATTAGATTTGATAATTTTTTGTAAAAAACCAGAGTTATAAGTTTGGTTTAATTTTGTAAGTATGAATTAGCCTTAATTTTGTTAATCATAAGAGGTGTGTTTATTATATTTGAGTTTTGTATTACGATAATAATTATTTATGAAAGCTAGAACCATAGGAATAATTGGCGGCGGACAATTGGGGAGAATGATTTGTTTTTCTGCGCATAAAATGGGTTTTAGTACTGTAATTTTGACCGATCAAAAAAATTCTCCAGCGAGCGAGGTTAGTAATAAAACTATAATTGCCGATTATTTGGATAAGAATGCTTTAAAAGAATTTTGTAATTTGGTTGATTTTGCAACCTTTGAATTTGAAAATATTCCTTTAAAAACCGTTGAATTTATTGGTTCTAGAGTAAATTTATATCCAAACTCAACAATATTAAAAATTACCCAAAATAGAATATTAGAAAAAAATTTTCTAAAAAATAATAATATTAAAACTACTGAATTTAAGGAAATAAAAAACTTTAGAATTCTTGAAGAAACTTTGAAAATTTTTAAGAAAGCGGTATTAAAAACAGCTTTAATGGGATATGATGGTAAAGGACAATATGTTTTGAGCAATATTGATGAAGCAAAGCAGTCTTGGATTAAGCTTAAAAATCAAAGTTTAATATTAGAAAAATTTTGTCAATTTGATTGTGAAATATCAGTTATTGTGGCTAGATCTGTCAGTAATCAAATATCTGTCTACGAGCCTTTGCTAAATATTCATAAAGATGGCATTCTTCGTCAAAGTCATTATCCGGCAAAAATTAATAAAAATTTAAAACTAAAAGCGATGGAAATAGCTAAAAAAATTGCCATAAAACTTGATTTAGTAGGAGTTTTAGCTGTTGAGTTTTTTGTTGTTGATAAGCAACTGATGGTTAATGAGCTTGCGCCGAGGCCTCATAATTCTGGTCATTTTTCAATGGATGCATGCCTAACTTCACAATTTGATCAATTAATTAGAGCGATAGCTGATTATAAGTTAGGAGTAACAAATTTTCATAGTTCTGGATATATGCAAAATATAATTGGCAAAGATATCAATAATATTTCAAAATACTATAAAAATGCAAAAGCAAAAGTTCATTTATATGGCAAAAAAGAAGCTAAAGATGGCAGAAAAATGGGTCATATTAATATAATAACAAAAACAAATTAACATGAGTAATAGTAAATCTTTAAAGGCTTCAAAAATTCTTGAGCAATTTGATTTTTTATCGCAAAAAGATGGTTTTTTAGGCGTCGCTGAAAAGTATTTAAAATCTAATAACGAAGCCAAGGTAGTAGTTATTCCATTTGGTTTCGAAAAATCAGTTAGTTATGGTAAGGGCACAAAAAATGGACCTAAAGCTATTATTAAAGCGTCTCCGCAACTTGAATTATTTGATGAAGAATTTTGGAGTGAACCATTTCGTGAATATGGAGTTTTAACAATTAAAGAGCCAAGAATAATTAGCAAGTCAATTGCAGGGGCTTTAAAGCAGTTAGAGCAAATTGTTGAAAAGGTTTTGGAGGCGGAAAAATTTCCTTTAATTTTAGGGGGAGAGCACTCTATCACTGCTGGCTCAATTCGTCCGTTTGTAAAAAAATATCCAGATTTAGCTGTTTTGCATTTTGATGCTCATGCCGATTTAAGAGATGGTTATGATGGAGAGCATTACTCTCATGCATCGGCGCTTCGTCGAGTTATGGACAATCCAATATCAACCTTAATTTCTTGTGGTATTAGAAATATTTCTGCTTCAGAAATTCCTTACTTAGAAAAAAATAAAAATAGAATTAATATTCATTTTGCTAAAGATAAAAAAAATTGGGATATAAAAAAAATTGTTTCTCCACTTAAAGACAGGCCAGTATTTATAACATTTGATGTTGATGGATTTGACTCTGGAATTATGCAAGCAACAGGAACTCCCGAACCAGGAGGAATGCAGTGGGAAGATGCAATAGAAATAATTAGAGAAGCTAGCAAGATATCAAAAATAGTTGGCGCTGATGTTGTCGAATTATCGCCAATTAAAGGTTTACACTCATGCGATTTTTTAACTGCAAAACTATGTTATAAAATTTTATCTTACAGTCTTGCTAAATATTCTAAATAAAGTTAAAAATAAATTTAATTTTTAGCCTGAGATCGATTTTTAATTCTAATGCTAAGCTCGATTCCAATAAAAAAGAGCCGATCCAAAATGTATAAAATTTGTTGATTGTTAATTTAATTTAAAAATAGAATTTGTTATTAGAGCACATCCCATATTTTAGTGGGATATATCAGAAAAACCTATATTGACCATTTTAAAACCCTAGCCAACATGATAAGAAATATTGCTATTACAAAATTTATTTTTGATTCATTAAAAACATTTAAAATATACATAGCTTTACATCTATTCGTAATAACCTTTAATGCTTTAAATATTTCGCTATGGCCGTATATTTCCAAAATTCTGTTAAATAAAATAATATCAACAAAGTCAGATCAAATTATTTTTGAACTTGCGCCAATAATAATTTCGCTATCATGCTTAACAATTTTACCCAGCCTAGTATATAGAATTACAGATTATTCTTGGACAATGCTGATACCAGCGCTTCGTAAAAAAATAACAAATGAAGCAACCAGTAAAACAATTAAACAATCTCATCATTTTTTTCAAAATAACTTTTCTGGATTGTTGGTAAATAAAGTGAGAGATCTTTTTAATTCTACTCCAAAAATTATTGAAATTTTTTTATATAATTTCTTAGGTAGCTTTCTAGCTATATTAATAGCGTTCGTAACATTGGTTTCGGTAAATTATTTTTTTGCATTAGGTTTAATTATTTGGGTTATTTTTTTAATAACAATAGGTTATCGCTCTGCAACTATTACCAATAGGGTTTCTTTAAATATTGCCAATCAGCAAGGTAAAATTATGGGTAATATAGTTGATATTTTTAGCAATATTCAAAATATAAAACTTTTTGCTAGTTCAGCTTTTGAAATAAAAAGGTTAAATAATTTACAAAATAAATATTCTTTATTATATAAAAAAAGAGGTTTTATTTTGAATAAATTTTATATTAGTTCGGGATTGATTTCTTCCTGCTATTTTATTGCTTGTTTCATATTTTTAGTTTGGTTATATAGTAAAAATAAGATAACAGTTGGAGATTTTATTTTAATTTTTACCATTAATAATTTTTTACATAATCTTATACAAGACAGTATTAAGCAGATCCGTAATTTTTTAGAAGAAGTGAGTGTTGTAAGAAACGCCTTAGAGGTAATTCAAAAACCAATTTCAATAAAGGACCACAAAAAAGATTTAGTAGTTTCTAAAGGAGAGATAATATTTGATGGAGTAAAGTTTTCTTATGACCGAGGTATACCACTATTTTCTGATAAATCAATTATAATAAAACCTAATCAAAAAGTTGGCTTAGTGGGTCATTCTGGTAGTGGAAAATCTACATTTATTAATCTTTTGCTACGTTTTTATGATGTTAATGATGGAAGAATAATTATCGATGGTCAAGATATTTCAAAAATTTCTCAAGATTCTCTACATGAAAATATTGGTGTAATTCCACAAGATCCTTCATTATTTCACAGAACTATTTTTGAAAATATAGCTTATGGAGCTTGTGAAATTTCAGATTTTAGTAAACATAAAGAAAAAATAATCGATGCTGCTAAAAAATCTTATATTCACAAATCAATTGAATTAATGCCAAATGGCTATAATTCAATGGTTGGAGAGAGGGGAATCAAATTATCTGGGGGTCAAAGACAAAGAATTGCAATTGCTCGAGCTTTTTTTAAAGATGCTCCAATATTGATTTTGGATGAGGCAACAAGCCAACTTGATTCGCTTACAGAAAATATGATTCAAGAGAGTTTAAAAAACTTAATGAAAAATAAAACAACTCTGGTTATTGCACATCGTCTTTCTACTTTACAAATGATGGATAGAATTATAGTTTTTTCTGGTGGCAAAATAGTTGAAGATGGAACACATGAAGAGCTTATTGATCTAAACGGTGTTTATAAAAGACTATGGAGCGCTCAAATTGGCGGAGTTCTTACTTATCAAGTTGAAAATGCTGAAATAAGGCCACTTTGGAATAATCCAGTTTCTAATTGATTAATATTACAAAACATGACAGAACTTAAGCAAGCTTTTATATTTGCAGCGGGAAGGGGCGAAAGAATGAAGCCAATTACTGATAAAATTCCAAAACCGCTAATTAAAATTAGAGATAAGTCGATAATAGACTACTCTATTGAAAAATTAGATAAAATATCATCTATTGAAAAAATAATAATAAATGGTTTTCATCTATCGGATCAAATTCTGGAACATATCAAAAAAATAAATAATCCAAAAATTATTTTTTCTCAAGAATTAGAAAAAATTGAAACAGGCGGTGGTTTGGTATATGCTATCAACAAAATTGATCTGGAATCTCCTCTCTTAACAATAAATGGCGATATTCTATGGGAAGAAAAGGGTTTAGAATCAGATATTGAAAAATTGATGAAAAACTGGAACGCAGAAGAGCATGATATATTGCTTGGTTTAAAAAAAGTTAACGATTTAATTGGATATGAGGGCAGTATAAATGGCAGTGGAGATTTTGAAATAATAGGTTCAAAATTATATCGCTTTCCTGATCGTTCAATGTCTTATGTTTATGTCGGGTTACAGATAATTAATCCAAAAATACTTCAAAATCCACCCTCAAAATCTTTTTCAATGTCATATTTCTACAAATCTGCTGTAGGAGAAGGTGGTTTAGTTCATAGAATTTCAGGAATTGAATTGGATAGTAAGTATTTTCATATAGGTACTCCAACGGCTATTCATTTGGCAGAAAACGAATTATCTTTTTAATTATAAAAAGATTGTTTGACATTATCTTTTACTTTTTTGTACCACCGTTCTAGTGTTTATTGATTCTTATACCAATTATCATTTTAAAATAAACATTCTTCATAAAAATTTTTAGATAAAAAAGTTAAAAAACGAAATGCTTTATACCCATAAAACATGAGGTCCATACAAAAAAGCCTTCTAGATTTTTTAGCAAAAATTTTAAAGAAGATGTTTATAAAATTCTTTAGTATAATTAAAATGATAATTGGTATAATGCCAAATCCTATCTTTAAATATTTAATAGGATATTCAAATTCTAACTTCATATTTTTGGTAAAAAAACCTTCAAAAAGCCTTAAGCCGTATAGGTATACGGACTTCATTTTTTAAAGATTTTTATCTCAAAAATCGTGTCGTTGCCATAGGGCACGACTGGCAAAAACGCGCTGTTGCCTTAGGGCACGACTGGCAAAAACGCGCTGTTGCC
>CAMASZ010000075.1 GCA_945861125.1 Rickettsia typhi
GGGCAAGACTGGCAAAAATATTTTGTTATAATTTGATTTAAAGATGGGATTTGGTATAATTCACACAAAATAAACCAGCCACTAACACTAGAAAACACTAGCTGTAATACAAGATAATAACAAGAAAATAATCAGGAGAAACTACAAAAATTTAAATGAATTTCTAAATAGGATTTGCGACAGGGCCATTATACCAAATCTTTATTAAGTCCTTAAAGATTGAAGTTGCCACTAGAATTTTTCTAAAATAACAAAATGAAGAAATTAAAATTTTATTTTAAGCAATTTTTCGTTTAAAAAAAATTATTGCCAAAACCATTGCTTGCAAGTGATAAAAATTGATTTATTTTTTAATATAAAAAATCAAACAATTTTTAATAATTATGACACAACATGCTAAGCTTATTTTACCAAATGGTAAAGAAATTATATTACCCATTCGACAAGCAACAATAGGTCAAGATGTAATTGATATTGCTAGCTTATACAAAGAAAGCGGCATGTTTACCTATGATCCCGGATTTCTATCAACCGCTTCATGTGAATCAAAAATTACTTTTATCGATGGCGATAAAGGAGTATTGCAACATGGTGGCTATTCGATTGAAGATTTAGCAAAGAAATCCGAATATCTTGAAGTATCTTATTTACTTCTAAATCATGAATTGCCAAATTCTCAACAATATAAGGAATTTACTAGCAATATTAAAAAAAATATGCTTGTTCACGAGCAAATTAATATTTTACTTCGTGGCTTTCCTCGTAAGGCCCATCCTATGGCAATCATGGTTGGAGCCGTTGCTTCTCTTTCGGCTTTTTATCATGAATCTATGGATATATCTTCACCAGAAGGAAGAATGGATGTGGTTTATAAAATAATCGCCAAAATGCCAACTTTGGCAGCAATGGCTTACAAATACTCTATTGGTGAACCAATTATTTATCCCCTTGATCACCTTGGTTTTGCTGAAAATTTCTTGCACATGTTCTTTGCCAAACCTACCTCGTCTTTTCGGGTTAGTCCAACAATTGCCAAAGCAATGGAGATGATTTTTATTTTGCATGCTGATCACGAACAAAATGCCTCAACTTCAACGGTTCGATTAGCAGGGTCTTCTGGGGCTAACCCTTTTGCTTGTATAGGGGCCGGAATCTCTTCATTATGGGGCCCATCTCATGGGGGCGCTAATGAAGAAGTTATCGAAATGCTTCAAGAAATTGCTACTCCAAATCGTATCCCTGAGTTTATAAAGAGAGCCAAAGATAAAAATGATCCTTTCCGATTAATGGGATTCGGTCATCGTGTTTATAAAAACTATGACCCTCGAGCATCTGTTTTAAAAAAATCATGTGATGAAGTTTTAAGCGAGCTAGGAATCAAAGATCCTCTTCTTGATATTGCCATAGAGTTAGAAAAAATAGCCTTAAATGATGAATATTTTGTTTCTAGAAAACTCTTTCCCAATGTTGATTTTTATTCTGGCATTATTTATAAGGCCCTTGGAATTCCTACCAATCTATTTACAGTAATATTTGCTATTGCTCGCTCTGCTGGATGGATTTCGCAATGGAAAGAAATGATTGAAGATCCAGCTTTTAAAATTGGAAGACCTCGCCAACTCTACAATGGTCATGTTAAAAGAGACTATATAAAAATGGAAAACCGAAAATAAAATGAATGCAATATTCAAAAAATTATTATTAAAAACCCAAAACAAAACACAAAAGTCAATTGCCAAGATTGTTGACCACGATTTTATACCTTATGTGTGTCACTATAATGAAAATACTATTTTAACTAAAAATGGTGAATTAGTTCAAATAATTAGAATAACTGGGTTTAGCAGTACATCGGCAATCGCAGAATTAATATCTCTTCGTGACGCAGTTAACAAATCAATAAAAGATAATATTGCTAAAAATAATTATGCTGTTTGGATTAACACTTTAAGACGTAAAAAAAATATTATTCCAAATGGTGAATTTAAAGAGTTCTTGGCAAAAAAAATAGATCAAACTTGGAATGATATTAACACTTGGAATGATCAATATGTTAACGAATTATATATCACTATTATCAAAGATGGTCTTGATACTTCGATCGGCAACTATCAGTCATTTTTAAGATCATTTTCATACTACACAACCAAATCACTACATAAAAAATATTTAGAAAAATCACACAATGAATTATCAGAGTTGGTACAAAAAATTTTAGACTCACTAAAAGATTATGGTGGCAAAGTTCTTGGTATTAAAGAGTGGGATGGAGTTTTATATTCAGAACCGATGCGTTTTTTTGGTAAATTAGTAAATTTATATGAACATCGTTATCCCCTGTCAGCAAACGATATATCTTTTGATCTTTCAACTCATAAACTGGCATTTGGAGATAGAGAGTTAGAAGTTGTGGGAAATAATAATAAAAATTTTGCAGCTATTTTTTCTCTAAAAGAATATTTTGAAGTTGCAATTCATTCACTTGATAAAATTCTACAATTACCTTTTGAGTTTATAATTAGTCAGTCTTATGACTTCTCCTATACAAAAAAAGATTTATCACAACAAGAAAATCAAGATTACATTTTAAAAGTTAGTGGCGATGAAGAGCTAAGAAAAATGATTGGAGCAGCAAGTTTTGTTGAAGATAAAACTGGCACCAAAACTGATTATGCAAAACTTCAAACTACTTTTATGATTATTAGTTCAAGCAAAGAAAAGCTAGAAAAAGATATTGCTTTATCAATACAAAAATTTAGCGATCTTGGTTTTGTTTTGATCAGAGAAGATATATTTCTTGAACATTGTTTTTGGTCACAGCTACCTGCAAACTTTTCTTTTTTAACTCGACAAAAGGCAATAAATTCAAATAAAATAGGTGGTTTTGCAGCTTTACACAGTTTTCCTTCGGGAATTTTTGCAGGCAATAAGTGGGGATCGGCTATATCAGTTTTTAAAACCGTTTTAAATACCCCCTATTTCTTTAACTTCCATGACGGAGACTTGGGCCATACCTTAATCATAGGTTCATCAAAAACTGGAAAAAGTGTATTATTAAATTTTTTAGTGGCACAAAGCTTAAGATTAAAAACTAAAATTTTTTATTTTGATTTTGATAATCGTGCTAAATGCTTGATATCTGGATTATCTGGAAAATATTACGATATATTTCAAAAAGACAACAAAGATCCTAGCTTTCTAAGATTAAATCCGCTCTCTTTATCGGGAAAAGTCGATAAAAGAAAATTCTTGGCAGAATTCTTTAATAGCTTAGTAATATACACTAAAAATACAGCTCCTGAAGATCAAATTCAATTTATTCCGCAAATTATAGATAGAATATTGGCAAAAAATATCGATAATTTTGCTGACGCCTGTAAAGAATTCAACAGCATTGAAACCGCACAAATTTATGAAAAATTAAAGCTTTGGAATGGTGAAGATCTTGGCTTTATATTTAATTCCAAAAACGAAATAGATTGGAAAGATGAAATTATCGCGATAAATCTTAGCGAAATAAGATCTCAAAAAGCCATTATAGTTCCAGTAATGTTTTACTTGCTTCATAGAATTGAAGCAAATTTTGATGACTCTCCTTGCATAATTGTTTTAAAGCAACCCTGGGAAATGCTTGATAATCAAGTGATTGCACCATATTTAGCCGAATTTTTAGAAAAAGCAAAAAGCAAAAATTGTGTAGTTTTGTTTGCCTCCGATGATGATCCTAAAATTATAAAAAGCGAAATTACCCCTATTATTAAAAAATATTTAGCTACAGAAATATATATGCCAAATGCTGATATTCAGCCATATTATAAAGATGTTCTAGATCTAAAGGAAGATGAGATACAAATTATAAAAATGATGAATCCTAATGAATTTTTATTTTTGGTTAAACATGCTGAAGATTCTTTTATTGCCGGGTTAAATCTTAGTAAAAATGTTGAAATTCTAAAAATTCTTTCTGCCGACGATCTAACAATTGCTGCAATGAATGAAGTAATAAAAAGCATTTCAGAGGAAAAACCTCAAGGATTTAACAATCAAGATTGGTTAGAACAATTATTTGAAGTATTAAAGATAATTGAGGAAGAGAGAATTTTGGAAGAAAAAGAAAGAAAAAGGAAAGAATTTGCTGAAAGAAGAAGATTGGCAAAAGAAAAGCTTAAAAGCCTTGATTAATTTAAATAAAATTAATCCTTATCGATGAAATCAATTCTTAACAAACAATGGAATATAAAAAAATTTGATGAAAGACTGTCGCGTTCAATAAAACAATCTCACGATATATCGGAATATTTGAGTAATTTATTATCAATTCGTGGAATTAAACCAGATCAAGTATCAGAGTTTTTTAATCCCAAAATAAAAAATATACTTCCTGATCCTTTTTTACTTCAAGACATGAATAAAGCAGTTGATCACGTTATTGATGCTATTGAAAATAATAAAAAGATTACTATTTTTGCAGATTACGATGTCGATGGAGCTACTAGCGCTTCAATATTAAAACGCTTTTTTAAGAATATTGGCTATGAAATTGATATTTACATTCCAGATCGAATATTAGAGGGATATGGCCCAAACACTGAAGCCTTATTAAATTTAAAAAATTCTGGAGTTGATCTGGTAATCACTGTTGATTGTGGAACGGTTTCATTTAAACCTCTAGAAGAAGCCAAAAAAGCTGGATTAGAAATAATTGTAATCGATCATCATCTTGGAGTTATTGAAAAACCTGAAGCTATTGCAATTATTAATCCAAATTTATTAGAAGAAAAATTCGAACATAAAAATCTTTGCGCAGCTGGAGTTGTATTTTTATTTGTAGTTGCAATAAACAAAAAATTAAGAGAAAAAAATTTCTATAACAATAAAAAAGAACCTAATCTTATTGAATTACTTGATCTAGTTGCTCTAGGAACTGTTTGCGATGTAATGCCCTTAACTGGTTTAAATCGAGCCTTTGTTACACTTGGACTAAAAATATTAAAACAAAGAAAGAATTTAGGTCTAAGACAAATATCAGATTTGGTAGCTTTCAATAGTGAGCCCAATGTTTACAGTTTGGGATTTATTTTTGGACCAAGAATAAATGCGGGAGGAAGGGTTGGTAAGTCTAATTTAGGAGCAAAAATACTATCCAGCGAGGATGAGTTTGAAGTAAAAGAAATTGCCACTCAATTAGAAATGTTTAATCAACAACGTAAAGATATTGAAGCTCAAGTGCTCGATGAAGCAATTAATCAATTAGAAAATAACAGTAATAATTTTAGTATTAAAGATCCAGTTATCTTTGCGCAATCGAATAATTGGCATCAGGGTGTTATTGGGATTGTGGCCTCGCGTCTAAAAGATTTATATAATAAACCGGTAGCGGTGATTTCAATTGACGACAAGAATAACAAAGGTAAAGCTTCATGTCGATCTATAAATGGAGTTGATTTTGGTGCCGAAATTTTAAAAGCTCGATTACAAGGTTTGTTAATTGAAGGCGGTGGTCATGCGATGGCGGGGGGATTTTCAGTTAAAGCTGATAAAATAGCTGAATTACATAATTTTTTTTGCAATAATCTTAGAAATAAAGTTGATGAAATATTAAGTAACAATATTAACGAATTTGAAATTGAGCTCGATCTTGCCCAGTTAAATATTGATTTGTTAAAAGAATTTTCAAAACTAGAGCCTTTTGGAGTTGGTAATGCTAAACCAAAATTTTGTTTACGTAATGTTCAAAAAATAACCGCAAATTTAGTTGGAAAAAATCACGAACATATAAATTGCATATTCTCAACTAAAACATTACTAGGATTTAATCAACAAATTCAAGGAACTGCTTTTCGTGCCAAAGAAACTAAAATCGCTGAAATATTACTTGGTAGCAATATAAACAAAAAAATGCATCTTATAGGGACTATTAATATCAATAATTGGATGGGATCTGAAAAAATGCAAATTATTATTGATGATATTATTCTGGCTTAATTATATACCAAAACATAAATCTATACTCTTAATTAAACCAACCTAAGATTATCTAATACCAAATCCCATCTTTAAATCAAATTATAACAAAATATTTTTGCCAGTCGTGTCCTAGGGCAACGACACGATTTTTGAGATAAAAATCTTTAAAAAATGAAGCTGTATATCCATACAGCTGAGGCTTTTTGAAGATTTTTTTACCAAAAATATGAAGTTAGAATTTGAATATCCTATTGAAT
>CAMASZ010000076.1 GCA_945861125.1 Rickettsia typhi
AGATATCCAATATCAAAAATATTAATTTCTATGTTAGAAAATATATCTTTCTTAACTTGTGGATTCTTGATATTAAAGCCAAATTCTTTACCAAAAAATCCAGATGAATTAATGCTATAACAAAATGGTAATTTACAATCAGCTTTCAAAATAAAGTTACTAATATTTTTTTTATTCATTAACTCTAAATTGTGAGCAAATAATGATATCTGCACAGGAAAATTTTTACTTAATTCTATAGATTTTTTATGATTAGAAAGAATTTTTGAAAAATCAAAATATTTAGCATTAATATTAATTCTTGCAATGCTGTTTTGCTTTGGTTTTAAGTAAGAAATATCATAATTATTTTTACCAAAATTATTATTTTTAATATTAAGATTTGTTATATAAAAAGGATCAATATTGAAATAAAAATCACCATAAATTGTGGACTTTAAATTTTTATTATCATTTGAAATAGAATTATTTTGATTTTTAGAAAGTATAATATTTTTGAAAAACAATTTATTATCATTAACAACAGTAGAAAAACTAAGGCTTGAATTAATATTAAAATCTTTAGTAATTTCAAAATCATCTGCGGTAATTTGTGAGTTTGTTAAATTAATGTCAGTATCAAAAATATTGCTATTAATTTTCTTGAAGGTAACAAAATCAATAGAACCATTTATATAATCGTTTCTTAAATTGGTTATTTTTGATTTAACGTCAATTAAACAATCTTTTAGTGATAAGTTATCAATTAATGGAATTTGTATATTGAAATCACTATTTGCATTACCATTAAAATATTTATTTAATTCACTAGCAAATTTTGATTTGAAACTAATATGCTTTAGTCCATCTTCTGCTTTTCCGCTTAGCTTACCAAATATTTTAAGCTTAACTATCGGTGCAAAAAAGTTATCAATTATCACCCTAGCCTGAGAAATTTTACTATCTAAAACATTTCCATTATTAATTATAATTTCCATGTTCTTTTTAGTAAAACTAGCTACGCCAGAAGTTTTAGATATAGCTGGAAAGAGATCACTGTAATTTAAATAAGAATTATAAAAATTAACCTGAGCATTAATATCAATTAAATCAGCCTCATTACCACTATTTATGGTTGAAAATTTTGCATTTGCACTGCTAACAACTCCTTCTGTAATATGATTTATTATCCAATCTCTAACTCCATTAGCAGAAAGTGGAGTTGGCCAGAATTTTGATAAATCATTCATCAAGACATTTTGTATATTTATATCAAAATCAAATTTTCTTTTATCATTCATTACATCATTAATCGTCATAAGCATTGATAAATGCGGGATAGAATCATTATTTATTTTTTTAATGTTATTTATTAAATCAGTGTCAAGTTTATTAATTGTAAATTTATTTAGATCAGCATTATATTCACCCTGCGCTTGAAAATTTTTGAATTCAATTTTTTCACTAAAAAAATTTTTTAGTTCAAAACTACCTTGGTTAGCATTAATATTGAATTTTAGTTTTTTGATTTCATTTTTTTCAACAGTTAAAAATGATGATCCACTGAATTTAGTTAATATTTTATCAAAAAAATTAATTTTTGGATTAAAGCTAGAGATTATTTGAGGAGATATATTGTTAAAAAAAAATTCACAATTTAATTTACTACTTTTAAAAATATTACATTTTGAATTTATTTGAATATTTTGATTATTTTTATCTAAATTAAGACTAGTTTCTATTGATAATTTTATTTCATTACTGCTTTGGTTAATATTTATTTTTGCTTGATCAATTAAAATATCTTGCTGTTTTTTATTAAAGAAAGTTATCAATCTAGCATCATCAATTTCGAAATTTTCAAGTGCAATATTTCCTATTTTTATTCTATCAAAAAAATTTTTAGCAAAATCATTTTCAGTGCTTGAAACATCTAAGTTGGAGATTATTTTATCAAGATTTTCAATATAAACATCTGGTTTAATTATTTTTACCTTCGAAGGTTGAAAGTTTAAAATCAAAAGATTAAGTAAAGAAAATTCTGTTTCAACAATTGGTATATTGAATTCTTTAGATTTCTCTTCATCGGAAGCTTTATAGTTAATCTTTACCTGAGATATAGTAATTTTAATGTTACCACTTTTAGTAAAGCTAAGATAAGTATCTTCTATATTAACATTTTTTCCAAAATTTTCTTCTAACTTTTTTTGGACTTGATTAGTTATGTATTCTATTGATTTTGGCTTAGTTGAAATAAGAACCAGAAAATAAAAAACAGCAAAAAATATTATTATTAATGTTGAAAATAATAATTTAAAAAATAGTGAAGGTTTTTTTTTCTTTGATTTGGCTGTATTTTTTTTAATGAACTTTATTTTTCTTTTATTAAGTGGCATTAATTAATCGATTATTATTTATTTACCCTTTCAAAAGCTTCTGATATTAGTTGTTTAGCTTTTTTAGAATTTTCAAAACCAACTACTTTAACCCATTTACCTTTTTCAAGATCTTTATAGTGTTCAAAGAAATGTTTAATTTTATTAATCAATGTTTCTGGCAATTGATTATATTCCTCAATATTTTCAAATTGTGAATTTAATTTTTTTGATGGTACTGCAAGAATTTTTTCATCCATACCCTTCTCATCTTCCATTATTAAAACTCCTATTGGCTTTACTGAAATTATTGCACCAGAAATAATTGGAAATTCTGATATTACTAAAACATCAGCAGGATCACCATCATCTGACAATGTGTGAGGAATAAAACCATAATTACAAGGGTAATACATAGGAGTTGCAATAAAACGATCAACAAATATGGCTCCACTGTCTTTATCAGTTTCATATTTTACTGGATCAGAATTCATTGGCACTTCAATTATAACATTTACTTGATTTGGAACATCTTTTCCAACTGATATTTTTTCTATATTCATAAAATAAAAATTAATTAAAAAATTAAGAAACTTCTAGTAAACAAGCACCGCCCTGTCCACCACCAATACATAATGTTGCTAAACCAGTATTTTTATTACGACGCTTTAATTCGCGAAGTAAATGAATTATTATTCTTGCTCCAGACATTCCAACTGGATGCCCTAGTGCAATACCTCCACCATTAACATTTAGTTTATTAATATCAATTTCACCAATGGCACTTTCACCATCAAAATGTTTTTTAGAAAATTCTTGCGAAGAAAAAGCTTTTGTACATGCAATTACTTGAGCTGAAAAAGCTTCGTTAATTTCAATTAAATCGATATCATTAAGCTTTGTTCCAGTTTTATCAAACAGTTTTTTAGTAGCAAACACTGGTCCAAGACCCATTCGAGAAGGATCTAATCCAGCATAAGCAAAATCTCTAATATATCCTAAAATTTCTAGATCTAGTTCTCTTGCTAATTCCTTGGCTTTCTTTTCAGTCATTAATATTGCAAAAGCGGCACCATCGGTTACTTGTGAAGAATTTCCAACAGTAACTGTACCAGTTATTTTTTCAAAATATGGTTTTAATTTTTCTAAATCTTCTATTTTTTGACCCTTACGCACCCCTTCATCTTCATCAATCATCTGTGAATTTTTTTCATCATTATTAAATATTGAAATTATTTCTTCTTTAAAAATACCCTTATTAATAGCATTTTCTGCACATCGATGTGAATTAAGAGCAAAAAAGTCTTGATCTTGACGAGTAATATGAAAATCACGAGCTAAATTTTCGGCGGTACAGCCCATTATTAGTCCAGATATTGGATCTGTTAAGCCCTGAATTAAACCAACTGTTGGTGATAAATATTTTAAACGAAAATCTTTGAGAACAAATAATTTTTCAGAAAATGTTTTTGCTTTAGATAAACGAGCAAAAATTTCAGTCATTTTTTTACCAAATAAAAGCGGAATATTGCTCATTGATTCAACTCCGCCAGCTAGAATTATTTGCGCATCACCATTAAGAATTTTTAAAGAAGCGGTTGTAAACGCCTCCATACCAGAGGCACAATTGCGATGAACTGTAAAAGCAGGAGTAGATTCTAAAACTCCAGCTTTTAAAGCAATAACCCGAGCTATATTTGCAGCTTCAGCAGGCTGAGCAACATTACCAATTATAACTTCATCAATTTTATCAACACTAATTTTGCTTCGAAGTAAAACTTCTTTAGCAATTCTGGCTCCTAAATCATGAGCTGTGATATTTTTTAGAGCTCCCGAAGCTTTACCCATCGGTGATCTATATCCTGATAATATTGCTATTCTTTCTTTCATAAAAAATATTTTGATGATCAAACTCTAATACTAATTACACTAAGCAGTAACACTTTATGTTAAATATTTTTGAGATAAAAAAATCTTTAAAAAATAAAGCTGTATATCAATATGGCTGATGACTATTTAGTTACTTCAGCACTACTATTGAAAATATTTTATTATAATTTAAAGATTGAAATTGGTATGATAATAAGCTTAGAATAAAACTATCATTTTAACTTTCACTATTTTTCATAAATGCTTGAACAACAATTTATCGATTTTGCAAATTACTTAGCTGATGAAGCAAGCAAAATCTCCAAAAAATATTATAGACTGCCAAATGGCGAAACTTCAAAAGAAGATAACTCTCCAGTAACCAAAGCTGATCAAGAAATTGAGGAAACCCTTAGAAATCTTATAATCAAAAAATTTCCTGATCATGGAATTATTGGTGAAGAATACGGAAATCATCAACCACAATCTGATTATCTATGGATTATAGATCCAATAGATGGAACTTCATCCTTTATAATTGGTAGACCAATATTTGGCAATCTAATTGCTTTATCTTATAAAAATAAAGTAATAATTGGTATTATGAATCAACCAATTACTAATGAGAGGTGGATAGGTATTAATAATGTTGGTAGCTTCTTCAATCAAAAAAAAATTACAACCAGAAACTGTCAAAATATTGAAGAGGCGGTTATGTGTTCAAGTTCACCTTTTTTCTTTACAGATTTTGATAAAGTTATTTTTGAGGAATTATCTAAATATACTAAATATCAAAAAATTGGTGGAGTTGTATATGGCGGAGACTGCTATTCATATGCATGTCTGGCATCTGGATTTATTGACATAATAATTGAGCCGCAACTTAAAGTTTATGATTTTGCCAGCCATATTCCAATAATTAAAAATGCTGGCGGATATATAACTGATTGGCAAGGAAATGAACTAGAATTAAAATCTAATACAAAATTAATAGCCTGCTCAAGTAAAAAACTACATCAACAAGTTTTAAAAATAATCAATCAAGTAAAAAAAATATAACATTATTTTCCTTCTTATACCAAATCCCATCTTTAAATCAAATTCTAACTTCATATTTTTGGTAAAAAAACCTTCAAAAAGCCTTAAGCCTTATAGGTATACGACTTCATTTTTTAAAGATTTTTATCGAAAAAATCGTGTCGTTGCCCTAGGGCACGACTGGCAAAAATCGTGTCGTTGCTTTAGCACGACTAATAAAATATTTTGTTATAATTTGATTTAAAGATGGGATTTGGTATAACATAATTATTCAAATATTTTGCACTTATTTGAAATAATGATTATGACTATTGTAATAAGCGAAGAAAAAGCTAAATAAGCTGGAATTATCATATTATTTTCAGTTGTTTTTAGTAGCCAAGTCAAAATAAGCGGGGTAAATCCACCAAAAATTGCCGAAATAATATTAAAAGACAAAGCTGTACCAATAGCTCTAACTCTAGTTGGAAATATCTTGATAACTAAAGATGGAACAGATCCTTGGTAAAGAGTAATAACAAAAATAAACAACAAACAGCCAGATAAAGTAAGAGCAAAATCTTTACTAACTATCAAAGAAAAAATAGGAAATACCAAGACTGTAAATGCCGAAATTGCAAATAATAAAATCTTACCGACTCCAAATCGATCAGATAAAAATCCTGATAAAAATGGAAAGATAATAAAGGCAAAAGAAGAAGCCAAATAAATTTGTGAAACCTGTAATTCATTATAACCGATAATTTTAATCAAAAAAGTTACTAAAAAACCAAAAAACGTATAAAATGGAATACTAACTGAAATGAACAAGCCACAAATTACAAAAAATCTAAATTTATATTCTTTAAAAAGTTCTATAAAAGGTGATTTAGCAAGTAAATTTCTACTTTTTAGTTTCTG
>CAMASZ010000077.1 GCA_945861125.1 Rickettsia typhi
TCTTTATCAAGATTTATTACTAGGCCATTTTCAATTTGAATTGCTTTTTCGATTCCACAGTTTTTGGCGATTTCGCAGTTAATTTTAGTATGCAAAAATTCACCATGAACTGGAATTGCAATTTTTGGTTTTGCCATTAGATACATTTCACGCAGTTCATCCTCATAAGGATGTCCAGAAACATGAACGAAATGATCTTTTTCTGTCATTATATCGATATTTCTTTTGGCAAATAAATCAAAAAGTTCAAATATTTTTTTCTCATTACCTGGAATGATTTTTGAAGAAAAAATCATTAAATCACCTTTGTTAAAATTTATTAAAGGATGGGTACCGCTGGCTATTTTGCGAGTTGCTGCCATCTCTTCTCCTTGACAACCTGTGGCAATAATTAGAATTTGTTTTTTATCATAAAATTTAATTTCACGATCAGATATAAATTCGAATTCTTCAGTGAAATATCCACTTTTTTTACCAACTTCATAGAGTCTTTGCAAGGAAAATCCTGATAAAACTACTTTTCTTCCGACTTCTTTGGCAATTTTTGCGATTGTACTAATTCTTGCTATGTTTGATGCGAATGTAGTAACTCCAACCAATCCATCTCTATTTATTATTAGCTCTTTTAAGGAATTATGTAATTCTCCTTCTGATCTCGAATGCCCTTTATTTACAGCGTTTGTGGAATCACAAATTATAGCTAAGACTTCATTATTTTTACCATATTCTTTTATCTTATCAAGCTCGCTTACATTTCCAACTACTGGATTTGGATCAATTTTCCAATCGCCAGTATGCAAAATATTTCCTTTATTAGTTTTAATCATTAGTGCCTTCATTTCGGGAACTGAATGGGTAAGACCAATAAACTCTATTTGAAAAGGGTTAAGGTTAAGAGGTCTAGAGCTGTCTATTACTCTAATTGGAACTGTTTTATCTAATTTAAATTCTATAAGTTTTGAGCGTAAAAAATTTGCGCCAAAATTACTAGCATATACTGGTACCTTTAATTCTTCCCATAGATATTGAACTGCCCCCATATGATCTTCATGAATATGGGTTAGTATTATTGCAATTAAATCGTTACGATACTGTTTTATAAATGATATGTCAGGAGTCATCATGTCAATTCCTGGTATATTATAAGCAAATCCTACTCCACAATCAACCATGATCCATTTACCGTTAAGATGATATAAATTCATATTCATGCCAATTTCACTTGATCCTCCAAGTGGTAGAAATAATAAATTGTCATGATGTTTTTTTAAATTTAGATCCATTTTGATATTATATTTATTTTACTTATTTTTTTGATTAAAACTGTAAACTAAGTTTAAACCTTCTAGAGTAAGATTTGGTTCGTGATAATCAATAGTGTTTTTTAAGCCATCTTTAAAAATTTCTGATAAACCACCTGTAATAATTTTTATTGTTTTTTTATTATATTCTTTTTCAATTTTAGCAATCATACCTTCAACCATAGCAATATAACCGTGATAAACACCTGAATTCATTGCCTCTACAGTACTTTTGCCAATAACATTTTTTTGTGGTTTAACAGAAATTTTAGGCAATTGAGCAGTCATTTCGTGTAATGCCTTTAATGATAAATTTATTCCAGGAGCAATTACTCCACCTAGATATTCACCATCATTACCAACAATATCGAATGTTGTTGCTGTACCAAAATCTACAATAATCAAGTTGCCACCAAATTTATTATAACCGGCAATAGAGTTTATTAGGCGATCATGACCAACTTCATTTTTGTTTTTGATTTTTATATCAAGATTTAATTTTATCGATTCTTCACCAACGACTAAGATTCTATCTAAAATTGATTCATTGATAAATTTTTTAACCGCCTCTTTAATTTTTAGGGTTATAATTGGCACTACGGAAGCAATAATACAGCCTTTAATCTGAAGGCAATCTATTTTGTTGTTTAAAAATAGTTCTATTATATCTACTGCATAATCATCAACGGTTTTTTTATTGTTAGTAGATAAACGCCACGAATTTTTTAAGTTATTTTCTTCAAATAAACCTATTACAATATTGGTATTTCCTATATCAAAAGTTAATATCATTACAATTTATTTTAACTTTTGACAAGCATTAGTAATTCTTTTCATTGAATCAATCAGAAAATCATCACTAGCTGCATATGAAATTCTAAAAAAATCTGCCGATCCAAAGGCTATTCCAGGTACAACTGCAACTAAAGCTTCTTCAAGAAGATATGATGCAAAATCATTATCATTTTTGATTATATTTCCTTGTGAAGTTTTTTTACCATAAAGCCCTCTGCAAGATGGAAATACATAAAACGCACCATTTGGAGTGTTGCAATTTATACCATCAATTTTATTAAGCATTTCAACTACCATATCACGACGCTTTTGGAAAATTAAAGCATTTGGTTTAATAAATTCTTGAGTGCCATTAAGGGCCTCAACAGTAGCTGCTTGACTTATTGAACTTGGACATGAAGTGCTTTGGGATTGAATAATTCCCATTGCCTTAATTAATTTTTCATTTCCAGCACCGTAACCTATTCTCCAGCCAGTCATGGCATAGCTTTTAGAAACTCCGTTAACTACTAAAGTTCTATCTTTAAGTTTTGGCTCAATTGAAGCAATTGTTGCAAATTTTAAATTATCAAAAATTAAGTGCTCATATATATCATCACTCATGATGTGAACATGGGTATGACGAAGAAGAACATCGGCTATAGCTCTTAGTTCTTTTTCCAAATAACATGCTCCAGTTGGATTGCTTGGCGAGTTTAGAATTAACCATTTAGTTTTTGGGGTTATTTTTTCTTCAAGAGCAGAAGGCGAGATTTTGAAGTTATTTTTTTCTGATGAGTCAATTATTACTGGCTTACCTGAGCCAAGAAGTACCATATCTGGGTATGATACCCAATAAGGAGCTGGAATCAAAACTTCATCTCCGAGATTTAGAGTTGCGATTAAGGCATTATATATAACTTGCTTGGCACCAGTACTAACTGAGATCTCATTGATTTTATATTGTAAATTATTTTCCCGAGATAATTTGCTAATTATAGCTTTTTTGAGTTTATTAGTTCCATCAACTGCTGTGTATTTTGTTTCTCCATTTTTTATAGCCTTTATTGCGGCATTTTTAATATTGTCAGGTGTATCAAAATCTGGTTCGCCCATACCAAGAGAGATAATGTTTTTACCTTGGGCTTTTAATTCGGCTGCTTTAGTAGAAACAGCAATGGTCGGTGATGGTTTTATTTGTGAAAGAGAAGATGCTAGAAAAGACATAAATGTTAATTCAGATTTAAAAAATATTGTTGAAGAAATTTATTGAATGTAAAATAATTGTAAAAATTAAATATTAACTAATATCAATTCCAATCTTTGGATATTTAAAATATTATTCATCAAATTCTAAACTTCATTTTTTGCTTAAAACTCTAAAGTGACAAAAAATGTCTTGCTCGTGTTGGCAAGGCTGGTAAAAATATTCTGTTACAATTTAATTTAAAATTGGAATTGATATTAACAACAAACTTGAAATTGGTTTTTTTGCAAGTTTACAGTAAAATATTAATTATTTATTGATTAACAAATTTAGAGTTAGTTAAATAATATATCAAATTAATATTAATAAATTTTTTCTAATATGTCAGGAGTTATTGGAACTGATCCATTATTTTTAGGTTTAACCCGTCCACCTTTGCTTATGGGAGTTAGCTACCCCTTTGCGGTTTTAAATGGCATGATCTCGATTTTGGCTTTTATAATAACTAGCAAATTTTTCTATTTGTTAGTATTGCTCCCTGGTGTTCATATGATTGGATGGTTTATTTGTTTAAAAGAGCCAAGATCAATTGAACTTCTTGTTGCAAAGTTATCCAAGTGTAATGTCTGTCGCAACCGTTATTACTATGGTGGCACAAATTCATACGATGTCTACTAAACTTCTTAATTAATAAAATGCATAAATATCGCACTCATAATTGTTCGGAGCTTTGTAAAAAAAGTATTAATCAAGAAGTCAAACTTTCGGGTTGGGTTCACTCAAAAAGAGATCATGGTAGTCTTATTTTTATTGATTTAAGAGATCATTATGGAGTTACTCAGATTGTAATTGATCAGCAAAATAAAAATCTAAATCTTGAAGATATAGCTTCAATAAAGTTAGAATCAGTAATTACAATTGTTGGAATAGTTGTGGTGCGTGATCAAGATTCAATTAATCTAAAAATAAAGACTGGTGAAATTGAAGTTAGAGTCAATAGTATCAATATTGAATCTCATTCTGAACAAATTCCATTTCAAGTAAATGCTGAAAATGAAAATTATCCTGAAGAATTAAGATTAAAATATCGTTTTCTAGATTTGCGTCGTGAAAAAACTCATAAAAACATAATTCTACGCTCACAAGTAATATCAGCTCTTCGCTTTGAAATGATTAAACAAGGTTTTTTAGAAATACAAACCCCAATCCTTACCGCATCATCACCAGAAGGAGCTAGAGATTATCTTGTTCCAGCCCGTCTTCATCCAGGAAAGTTTTATGCCTTACCTCAAGCCCCTCAACAATTCAAGCAATTATTAATGGTTTCAGGTTTCGATCGTTATTTTCAAATTGCACCATGCTTTCGTGATGAAGATTTGCGTGCTGACAGATCACCAGAATTTTATCAACTTGATATTGAGATGTCTTTTGTAACCCAAGAAGATGTTTTTAAAACCATAGAGCCGGTCATGTATAACATTTTCTCGCAATTTGGTTGTAAAAAAATTGAAGAAAAAACTTTTGTTAGAATTCCATATCAAGAAGCAATTTTAAAATATGGAATTGATAAGCCAGACTTGCGTAATCCTCTAATAATTTCAGAAGCAACTAATATTTTTGTTGGTTCGTCTTTTTCAATTTTTACTAAAGCAATAGAGCAGGGGGCTATAGTTAGAGCTATTCCAGCGCCAAAATGCGCTTCCCACCCAAGATCTTTTTTTGATAAAATGATTGAATATGCACAAAGTCTTGGCGCTAAAGGATTGGCCTATATAATTTTTGATGAGAATGGTGAAGCTAAGGGTCCGATTGCCAAGTTCTTATCTAAAGAAAAACTTGATCAGTTAAAATCTCAAGCAGATCTAAAAAACGGTGATGTCGTTTTCTTTTCATGCGGTAACTCTAATGAAGTCTCAAAAATTGCTGGTCTAGTTCGAATTAAGCTTGGTCAAGACTTAAATTTAATTGATAATTCAATTTATAAATTTTGCTGGATTATTGATTTCCCTATGTACGAATTAAATTCTGAAAATAACAAAATTGAATTTTCTCATAATCCATTTTCAATGCCTCAAGGTGGTATTGCATCTTTAAATTCTCTAAATCCACTTGAAATAAAAGCCTTTCAATATGATATTGTTTGCAACGGCGTTGAGCTTTGTTCAGGAGCAATTCGTAATCACAAGCCAGAAATAATGTATCGTGCATTTGAAATTGCCGGATATGGCAAAGATGTAGTTGAAAAACAGTTTGGAGCAATGTTAAATGCTTTTAAATATGGGGCGCCACCTCATGGTGGTTTGGCACCAGGAATTGATCGTATTGTTATGCTTCTTGCTGATGAGCCAAATATTAGAGAAGTTATCCCTTTTCCAATGAATGGAAAGGCTCAAGATTTAATGATGAACGCTCCCGCTACAATATCTGAAAAGCAACTCAAAGAATTAAAAATTTCATTAGTAAAAAATTTGCCGTAAATTTTTACTGTATTTGAACTATGCCAAATCCTATCTTTAAATAAAACTATAACCTCGTATTAATGCAAAATAAATTTTATTTAACAGAAAAATTACCGCCATATATTTTTGCTTCGATTTATGAACTAAAGCAAAAGGCAATTGAGAATGGTAAAAAAATTATTGATTTTGGCATGGGTAATCCTGACTCAGCTCCGCCATCTCATGTAATGGATGAATTATCAAATTTATCAACTGATCCAAGTCTCTATGGTTATTCTGTTGTTGGTGGAATTAAAAATTTAAAAAAAGCCATAACTGATTACTATAAAAGAAGATTTGATGTAGAAGTTGATTATGAACTAGAGTCTATTGTAACAATTGGCGCTAAAGAAGGAATTGCTTCACTTA
>CAMASZ010000078.1 GCA_945861125.1 Rickettsia typhi
TTTCAGTTGCAATTGTTGATAGTCACCCCTTATCAGTTGATACCACAGAAGATCTGCAGATTATAAAAAAAATTATTTTGGATAATGAAAAAAAAGGTTATTAAAAAAACCATAGGATGGAAAGAATGGTGTGAACTTGATTGTTTATCTCTTCCAGCAATTAAAGCTAAAATAGATACCGGAGCTAAAACCTCAGCTATTCATGCTTTTAATATAGAAAGTCTTTATGTAGAAAATGTTGAATATGTAAAATTTGACATCCATCCTTTACAGAAGAACAAAAAACTGGTTAGAACTTGTCTAGCAAGAGTTATTGATCAAAGAATGGTTTCAGATTCTAGTGGCAAAAAAGAGAAAAGATTTGTTATAAAATCAAATTTAAAAATTGGTGATTCAAAATTTAGAATTGAATTAACCCTAGCTAACCGAGATACTATGTCATTTCGAATGCTACTTGGCAGAGAAGCTCTAAAACAAGCCAAATTAATAACAGATGTTTCTAAATCATTTTTGCAAGGTAAAAGAAAGAAAAAAGAAATTTTAAGATCATACCGAGAAACTAAGCCAAATAACATTGACTTTTAAATTTATATAATAAAGCTCTTTGAAATGTTTGAACTATCACAAATCTGCTAAAGATGAGATTTGGTATTACGTAACAATATAAAAAACACATAATAAACTTTAATGAAAATAATAGTTTTAGCATCTAATCCAAATCTATATTCTAATCAGAGAATTATTGAGGCAGCAAAAAAAAGAGGTCACGATGTTTCTTTTATTAATGTTGGTGGATGCTATATTAAAATTGCACCAAATAATTGCGAGATTTTTCATGGCAACGGCAAAAAGCTTGACAAGATTGATTACGTAATACCAAGAATTAGACCAGCTATTACTTTTTATGGTACTGCCATAGTTCGTCAATTCGAAGTAATGAAAGTGAATTGTTTAAATGGATCATCAGCAATAACTAATTCTCGCGATAAATTACATAGTCTACAAATACTAGCAAATCATGGCATAGATATTCCTATTACCTCTTTTGCTAATTCTTCTTATGATACCAAAGATCTAATTAAACTAGTCGGTGGCTCACCTTTAGTTGTAAAATTATTAGAGGGAACAAAAGGAGTTGGGGTAGTTTTAGCTGAAACCAATAAGGCTGCTGAGAGTGTTATTAATGCTTTTAGAAGTCTTAAAGCTGATGTTCTGGTGCAACATTATATTAAAGAGTCAAAAGGACAAGATATTCGCTGCTTTGTAATTGGTGATCAAGTTGTTGCCTCAATTGAAAGAATTGCCCAAGAAGGAGAATTTCGCGCCAATATTCATCTAGGGGCCATCGCTAAAGCTATTGATATTACTGCAGAAGAACGTAATATTGCTATTAAGTCTGCAAAAGTAGTGGGATTAGAAGTCGCAGGAGTTGATATGGTTAGATCAAATTTCGGTCCAAAAGTTTTGGAAGTGAATTCTTCACCCGGCCTTGAAGGAATTGAAGGTGCTACTGGAATTAATATTGCAGACAAAATGATAGAATATATTGAAACTAAAATATAATAATGTCTCAACCTAAATAAATGAAAAAAATTGAAGCAAAAAAAATTTTTAATGGCAATGCGGACTTTATTTTAGGTGCTCATAACTTTTCCCAAATTCCCGATCATCATTATCCTGAAATTGCCTTTATTGGCGCTTCTAATACAGGAAAATCAAGTTTGATTAATAGCCTAATTGGTAAAAAAATTGCCATAGTTTCATCCACACCAGGCAGAACTAGGCAAATAAACTTTTTTAAAATTTCTGGCTATAAAGATGGTTTTGTTATCGTTGATATGCCAGGCTATGGCTTTGCTAAAGCCAAAGAAAAACACATCGCTCATTGGCAGAAAACTAGTTTTTTATATTTAACTAAAAGAACAAATTTAAAGAGGGTTTTTTTACTAATAGATATTATTAAAGGCATTCAAGAAAATGATCAGGAAGCTATCAATATTTTTAATAGCCTTGGGGTTTCATTTCAAATTGTCTTTACCAAAATAGATAAATTAAACATTGAGAAACAAAAAAATATTATTGAAAAAAATTATGAAAAAATTAAAAATTCACCGGCTCTATATCCCCAATTAATTGCCACAAGTAGCTCTAAGAAATATGGCATTGAAGAGTTGCAAAATACTATAGTTGAAATTTTACAAAATTTATGAAAATCTTTCTAACAATTTTAATAACTAGCTTGGTTATAATATTTTTGGTATCAATCCTTAATATTTCCACTTATAATGGCTCATCAAAAAGCAATAATCAATCTAATCAATAATAAATATGGCCTCAATAAAAAAAAATTCAAAAAATTTAATAAACAGCAAAAGTAACTCTCACAATTTAACCCCAAAACAAATTGTCGAAGAATTAAATCGCTACATTGTTGGACAAAATGAAGCCAAAAAAGCTGTTGCTATAGCTTTACGTAATCGCTTTCGTCGTAAACAAGTTGAATCACCGCTACGCGAGGAAATTGTTCCAAAAAATATTTTAATGATTGGACCAACTGGCGTTGGCAAAACTGAAGTTGCTCGTCGTCTAGCAAAACTTGCTAATGCACCTTTTATTAAAGTTGAAGCCACTAAATTTACTGAAGTTGGTTATGTTGGTAGAGACGTAGACTCAATAATAAGAGACTTAATTGAAGTTGCCATTAAACATAATAAATCAGAACTAAAAAAAGAAGTGCATGAAAAAGCTGAAAAACACGCCAAGAAAAAAATTCTCAAAATCTTAGTAGGCGAGAATGCTCTTGATGAAACCCGCGAAAAATTTTCACAAATGCTTGATTCTGGAGAGTTAAATGATAAAGAGATTGAAATTGATATAATTGATTCAGGATCGAATAATTTTAATAGTTTTGATATTCCGGGTGGACAAGTTGGCATGATCAATATTGGCGAAATGATTAATAAGGCAATCGGTTCTGAAAAAACTAAAAAAGCTAAAATGACTGTCGAAGAAGCTATTAAAACCTTAGTTGATGAAGAATCTAATAAACTAATTGATGAAGATAAAGTTATAAAAAAATCATTAAAATCAGTAGAAAATGATGGAATAGTTTTTATTGATGAAATAGATAAAATATGTGCACGAGGTAATATTAAAGGCGGAGATGTATCAAGAGAAGGTGTTCAACGCGATCTACTTCCAATTGTTGAAGGCACCTCAATTAGCACAAAATACGGTATTATAAAAACTGATCATATTTTGTTCATAGCTTCTGGAGCTTTTCATGTCGCAAAACCATCAGACTTATTACCAGAATTGCAAGGACGCTTTCCAATTCGCGTTCAATTAAAGTCTCTTAGCGAAGAGGATCTACTTAGAATACTAACCGAGCCAGAATCAAGCCTTCTTAAACAATATAGCGCGTTAATCGCCGTTGAAAAAGTGAAATTAAATTTTACCATTGACGGTATTCAAGAAATTGCCAAAATTGCTTTTAGAGTAAATGGTGAAATTGAAAATATTGGCGCAAGAAGATTGCATACCATGATGGAAAAAATTCTGGAAGAAGTAAGTTATGAAGCAAGCGAAATAAAAGAAGGCACCGAAATTATTATTAATTCTAAATATGTTAATGATCATCTTGGTGATTTACTATCAAATAAAACCGACTTAATGAAGTTTGTTTTGTAAGAAATTTGGTCGGTTTCATAATTAAAATGTTTAATTATTTGCATTATTTTTTTAGAGTTTATAATTGCAATACTCCTTAAATAAAAAAACAATTTTATGAAAGCCAACACCAAAATAAAAACTCAAAATATTAATCAAGATAATCTCGATTTGTTCAGTAATTTAGAATCTTTGCAAAATATCAAAAAGAATATTTCTTTAAAATTAAAACCATCTTTTATTGATTTGTTTGCTGGCATCGGGGGCATTAAAATTGCCCTAGAAAATGCGGGGTTCGATTGCGTTTTCTCTAACGATTTTGACAAAAATTGTAAAATTACTTTTGATTACAATTTTGCTTCAAAAAATTCTCTACAAAATCATGAAATGTTTTTCGGAGACATTTCATCAATTCAAACTCAACAAATTCCAGCCTGCGATATTTTGGCTGGCGGTTTTCCATGTCAACCATTTTCAATTGCTGGATATCGCCAAGGATTCAATGATGAGAAAGGTAGGGGTAATGTATTCTTTGATATTATTCGAATAATTGCCGATAAAAAACCGCAAGTAATTTTACTTGAAAATGTAAAAAATTTAAAAAGTCATGACAATGGCAAAACTATAAAAATTATTTATTCAGAACTAGAAAATCTTGGCTATTTTGTATGCGATAAAGTCATGAACGCCTTGGATTACGGCAACCTTCCACAAAATAGAGAAAGAATTTATATTGTGGCTTTTAAAAATAAAAATTCCTTCGAAAAATTTAATTTCCCAAGCAAAATTTCTCTGACAAAAACTATTCAAGATTGCCTCGAAAAAGAAGTTGACGATAAATATTATTACAATGACAAGCCTTTATTTTCTAAGATTAGTGACGATGTGACCAAAAAATTTACTCTCTATCAATGGCGTCGAAAATATGTTCGTGAAAATAAAAATTCTGCATGCCCAACCCTCACTGCCAACATGGGCATGGGCGGACACAATGTTCCAATTATTCTCGACGACAAAGGAATCAGAAAATTAACACCGCGCGAATGCGCTAATTTTCAAGGCTTTCCATCAAATTATAAATTACCAAAAATCGCCGATTCGGCTTTGTATAAGCAGTTCGGCAATTCAGTGGCAATCCCCGTTGTTGAAAGAATTGCGATTAATATTAAATTGGCTTTGGACGGAGTAAGTTAATCATGAATAATTATAAACTTTTATTTGAAGATTTTAAAAGAGTTTTTGAATTTGCAACTTCTTATTACATTGAGCCAACAAAAAACACCACAGGTCGAACCAGTGGCGAGCCCAGAGGCTTAGGTGCAATCCTTGATTCCTTTACCATTGGTAAACTGGCAGAAATTGGTGTAGAAAAAATATTAACAATTTTAAACAAAAAGAAAATTTATTTATTAGATTTTGACATTAAAAATAATAGCAAAGTAAAAAACGAACCCGACATAGTTTCGATAGTTGAAAATAAAGAGCAAAGAGAACCCAATATTTTTACAGAAATAAAAAATACTTCCGAAAATGATCGCTGGATTGGCCTTACGGAAGAGCAATTTAATACCATAAAAAGAGGTGCTGAAAATAAGAAAATATTTATGATTTATGCATCAATAAATTCTACAACTATCAATAAAAATCCAAAAACAGTTGATTTATCGGGAATGTTTCTTAAACAAATTGAAGATAAAAATAAAAGTTTAATTTTTCAAGAATTTGCTGATTTAAATGCCGATTGC
Source organism: Rickettsia typhi (assembly GCA_945861125.1). GTDB lineage: Bacteria > Pseudomonadota > Alphaproteobacteria > Rickettsiales > UBA1997 > CAILUF01. The sequence goes on from CAMASZ010000078.1 coordinate 5,415, forward strand.
AAAATTGAATTTATCTTATCTTCAAAAGATTTAGAAAAATATGGTTGCCATTTCGAAAGAGGCATGAATATGTACGAAACTACAATTTTTAAATTAAAAAAACGTAGTTCATTTTATAGCAAAAATGGTGTCAGAAAAGATATTGTAAAAATAGAAGAATATATTGATTTTAAAGAAGACATGAATCTTTCTATCCAAAAAAATGTTTTCGCGGAAAAGGAAGGTATCGGTAAATTTAAAATCGAGGGAAGTTTTAAACTTTTTCATAAAAAAAGTAAGACTTTTATTGAATGTTTATCCGATGTAAAAATTGAGAATAATGTTTTTGGTTTTTTCAAATTAGAGAAAAATAATTTTTATAATTTTAACCTAGAAACCATTGGAAGAGACCCGAAATTAAAAAGAAATAATATTTTTATTTCAAAGCGACGAATTTATCAATTGCTTGAGAAAAATTTAATCGCAAATCCAGAAAAAATTTTACTTGAAATTGCTCAAGAAATTTAAATAACTGCCGAAAATGGCGATATCAATAATGTTGAATTAATTGCGAAGCGGTCTATTATAACAAATCCCATCTTTAAATCAAATTATAACAAAATATTTTATTAGTCGCGCTAAAGCAACGACACGATTTTTACCAGTCGTGCCCTAGGGCAACGACACGATTTTTGAGATAAAAATCTTTAAAAAAT
>CAMASZ010000079.1 GCA_945861125.1 Rickettsia typhi
ACCATAGATTGAAGAGAGTTTTTGTAATCAAAAAGCTCTTTTATTTTTTGACTGATAATTGCGGTCTGATGAGTGTTAATTTCATCTATGTTTTCTAGAGATTCCTTGTATTGTAGTTCAACTTGAAATAATAAGTCCTTTAAAAGAAGAATCTTGAATTTACTGCGAATTAATTCAGTGCTACTTGAATGAATTTTTGAAATTATGTTTTTTAATTTTTCAGTTTCTTGATTAAAATTAGATTTTTCAATCATTAGAAGTATATTTTGACTGTTATTATCAATTAAATCAACTACCAATTCTTTAAAATCAGCATATTTTTTACTAGCTAACTCAATTTCTCTAAAATTAAATAAATCATCTTGATAATCTAGCAACTCAGGAAATTGGATCAAAAGGGCGATTATATTAATTGCAATTATATCCTCTTGCTTGTTATTTAAAATCTTTATATTACTGCCACTTAAAATCTTGTTGCTTATGAATTTGCTTCCTTTTTTACCAAGGTAGAATAAGGAGTTTTGAAAAAAATTTAGAAAGTGTTTTTTACAAACAGTGTCATTAATTTCATTGACTTTGGAATTAAGTATAAATTCTAATTTAGCTTTTTGTTCAGCAGAAACATTGATTCCATTTGATATTTCTTCCAAGTAAAAATCAAAGATTGTTGTTGATAAGGGTTTTGAATTTTTAATTGCTTTTTTCATTTCTTCAAGTCCATTGATAGCAATAAATTCATCTGGATCTAGTTGATTTGGTAAAAAAAGAAATTCTATTGCTTTATTGTGACTAATTAATGGCAAAGCCAAATCTGCAACTCTTTTAGCAGCTTTACGTCCAGCAAAGTCTCCATCTAAACAAATAATAATTTTATTGGTTATGTAAAATAATTGCTTGATGTGTTCTTTGCTTATAGATGTTCCAAGGCCAGCAACTACGTTATCAATATTATTTTTTGATAAAGCAATAACATCCATATAACCTTCAACCAATATTACGAATCCTTGATCAAAAATTGATTTTCTTGCATTGTTGATGTTATATAGAGTCTGATTTTTTTTAAATATTTCAGTTTCTGCAGAATTAAGGTATTTAGGAATATCGTCTTCTATAGTTCTTCCGCCAAAAGCTATAACATTATTACTGCGATTAATTATTGGAAAAATAATTCTATTTCTTAGTTTTTCATATAAATTTCCATTGTCATTTTTAGCAATAATACCGCTTCTTAATAATTCTTGATCATTAAAACCCAGCTCTTTTAAGTGAGTTAATAAGGCGCTATATGAGTTTGAAGCAAATCCTAAACGAAATTTTTTAATAATTTCTTCATTTAATTCTCTTTTTTTAAGATATAGTTTAGCTTTGCTGGCATAATTATTTTGTAAATTTTTCTCAAAATAAGCTGTTGCTTTTTCGAGAAGTAATAAATCACGATTTTTTATTTCCTCTTCAGCGACGTTAGTTTTAAAACTTGGAACCTCTATTCCATACTGATTAGATATTTTTAGAACTGCTTCTTTATATTGAAGGCCTTCGCTGTTCATTACAAAAGATATAATGTCGCCATGAGCTTGACAGCCAAAGCAATGATAAAATCCTTTTTGATCGTTAACGGTGAATGAAGGGGTTTTTTCGTTATGAAATGGACATAAGCCAATAAAATCTTTACCTTTTTGCTTTAATTTGACTTTTTTTCCAATTATTTCCGATATTGGAACTAATGACCTTAGCTTATCAATGAAATCTCTTTGGAGCATGTTTTTATTTGTTTTAATTTATTAAAAAATTAAACAAAGTCATTACTATTGAAAATGAGAGTGGGATAAGGATATTATCGTCAAATTTTAATAGAGAGGGCCTAGCTTCAAGCATTGTTACATAACATATTGTTATTATGCCAAAAAAGTAATAAGATAAGGTCAATTGATAAAGCCAACCATAAAATACTAAAATTATTAATGCGCTTAGAAAAAAAGCTAAAGATCCGGATAATGATTTCTCATAAAATGATCTAGATTTAATTGATTTTCCAATTAATGCAGCCAAGGCATCAGAAATTACTAGAATTGTAAACCCAGTAATAGCTATATGTGGTCTAAATAATCCGAAATTTATCGATGCTCCTAAAAATACCCAAGTTGCACCACAAAATTTTTTTTGATTTATTTCATGGTCTCTAAGAGCATTTAAGAAAATCTTATTAAAAATGATTTTAATAAATTTAATATGGTGACGGAAGTAATCGATAATAATAACAACAAAACTTAATGGAATGATTATCTTTAAAAGTGATTCTTTGCCAAAGTAGTAGTAGTAGATTGGAATTATTATCAAAAGTAAGTGCCAGCTTTTGCGCAAAATTTCTTTTTTTAAGGACATTTTTAATTTTCTCGATAAATTACGACCTCATTTTTGCCAACATAACCAAGGACTTTCCTAGATTCTTCATCCGCAAGATCCAAATCAAGATTTTCTGGATCCATACCATTTACCATGGCTTTCTTGGTTTTAATTTTATTTTGTAGTTCAAATTTTACAATTTCCTTGCTTTTAATTTGTTTTTGTAACTCAAAATACTTTATTAATCCTTTTTCGCCAAAAATAGTTATGAATAAAAAGTAAAATAGCAACAAAGATCCTGTTACATACGATATAAATAAGTTCTTTGAAATATTATTTTTTTTAACAAATTTGTATAAAAAATCCCTTTTCATTAATTAATAGTTATTTATTTCTTGAGCATAATTCTTTTGCAGTTAAAACTATATTTTCTGTTTTAGGTAGTGCTAACTTTTCAAGATTTGCTGCATATGGTAATGGTGCATCAACTGAGGCAAGCTTTTTAATTGGAGCATCTAAGTAATCAAATGCTTCATTAATTAAAATTGAAGCGATTTCACTACCAACCGAGGCAAAAGGAAAGCCTTCTTCAACAGTAATGCAACGAGATGTTTTTTTAACAGAATTAACTATGGTTTCAATATCGATTGGACGAATTGTTCTTAAGTCAATAACTTCTGCAGATATTCCTATTTTTTCAAGTTCTTCACTTGCTTCTAACGCATATTTTACAACCAAAGAAAAAGCGATTATTGTGACATCGCTACCCTCTTTTAAAACTTTAGCTTTGCCAATTTCAACAAGATGATCATCATCATATTCTTCTTCAAAAGAAAAGCCATAGGTTATTTCATTTTCAAGGAAAATAACTGGATTAGGATCTCTTATAGCTGATTTTAATAAACCCTTACAATCAGAAGCGCTGTAGGGAGATATTACTTTTAAACCAGGTATTGAAGAATACCATGAAGCATAGCATTGTGAGTGCTGAGCTCCAACTCTTGCCGCCGCTCCATTTGGTCCTCGAAAAACCACTGGACACCTTACTTGACCTCCAGACATATAATTGGTTTTCGCTGCCGAATTAACAATTTGATCAATTGCTTGCATTGCAAAATTAAAAGTCATGAATTCTACAATTGGTTTAAGGCCAGCAAAAGCAGCTCCAACTGCAAGGCCAGTAAAACCATGCTCAGTGATTGGTGTATCAATAACTCTTTTAGCGCCAAATTCAGCAAGTAGGCCTTGAGTTACTTTATAAGCGCCATTATATTCGGCAACTTCTTCACCCATTATAAATATATTTTTGTCATTTCTCATTTCTTCCGCCATAGCTTCTCTTAATGCTTCACGAACGGTAATTTTTCTAATAGTCATTTTAGTTATATATTTCGGTTAAAAGCTCTGAATCATCTGGTTCAGGGCTGTTTTTTGCAAACTCAACAATTTCATTTATTTCATTTTTTATATTATCATCTATTTTTTGAATATCTGCTTCACTAAGTATTTTGCTGTTTAAAATAGCATTTCTAATTGATTCTATTGGATCTTGTTCTTTTTTACAGCTTACTTCTTCTTTAGATCTGTAAGTAGCGGGATCAGACATTGAGTGGCCACGATAACGATAAGTATCCATTTCAACAATCATGGGACCGCCTCCTTGACGAACAAAATCAATACATTTTTTACCTTCATTAATTACTTCGAAAATATCCATACCATTAATTTTTACACCAGGAATATTAAATCCTATGCCACGTTTGTGTAGTTCATCAATTGAAGATGAGCGTGATACAGAAGTTCCCATTGCGTAGTGATTATTTTCAATAATAAATAGTATTGGCAAACCCCATAACTTGGCCATATTAAAAGATTCGTACACTTGACCTTGATGAGCAGCGCCGTCTCCAAAGTAACAGAAAGTAACGCTGTTTTTATTTTGATATTTGTCAGCAAAAGCAAGTCCTGCGCCTATTGGAACTGATGCGCCAACAATTCCATGTCCACCATAAAAATTTCTTTCAATATCAAAAAGATGCATTGATCCACCCTTGCCTTTGGAAGATCCATCTTTTCTTCCTAGCAATTCGGCCATAATTTTTTTAGGATCAGAGCCCGCTGATATCATGTGTCCGTGATCACGATAGGTTGTTATTACTTTATCATCTTTTTGCATAAGATGTCTCATTCCAACTGATATTGCTTCCTGACCAATGTATAAATGGCAAAATCCAGCGATTAGGCCCATTCCATAAAGCTGTCCAGCCTTCTCTTCAAATCTTCTAATGAGTAACATTTCTTGGTAGAATTTAGCTAGATCAGACTTTGAAAAGTCTTTTATTGTATTGTGTTTTGAATTTTGATTCTTTATTACCATAAAAAGAATTTAAGGTTGATTCGAGTTATCTGATATAATGTTGATGATTATAACTTAAAAAATTTAAAAAACATTAACAAATTTTTTGAGTATTTATGAAACTGTCAAAAATTTTAACAATTACCTTTAATTAATATTTACTTGGCATTACTGCCAATAAAGAGTTTTATTATAAAGCCATTCATGTGCTTTAATATTTCGGGACCAATTTTAATTACTCCAAAAGCAAAAATACCAAAGCATGTAATAATAATTGAATACTTTAATAGGTTTTGAAAAAAAAGCTTTTTAAGCATCTCATATTGATCTCTTTGATTGGCTTTAGATCTTGATTCTTTTTTAGCTTCTTCTATTTTTTTTTCTTCATCTATCTCTTGATTACTGTCTTCATTAGCAGAGCTTAGGCCTGATTTACTGTCAACTTTAGATTGTATATTAAGATTTTTATTAATTTGAGATTCAGCTTTTTTATGCATTTTTTCTGTTGCTTGTTTTTGCATAAAGTTTATTAGATGATCTTTATTGTTATCTTTCATGTATTTTAATTTCTATTAAGGTATTGTTAGTTTATTTTATATCAAAAATATCTCTTGTAACCTAATTTAAAGTGGAATTGATATTAGAAAAATTAGTTATAACACTGTCGTAAACCAACTTTTTGTTAAAATTTTTACAATTCTAAAATTTTTGAAACGCACTTACATATAGCTAAGCCTAACTTTCAAAAATTTTGTAATCACAAAAATTTCTTAAAAAAACCTGATTTGCGACAGTATCATTATGTTATAATTATTAACTTTTAAAATAAAACCGCAAATGATTGAAAATGTTTTGTTAAACTCATTTTTGTCTCTGATTTTAGTAGTATTTTCATCATCATCTTTGGGTGTTTTGGTGCTCTGGAAAAAAATGTCATATTTTGGTGATGCCTTATCGCATTCTATTTTATTTGGCATAGTGATTGGGGTTTTATTTGATATTGATCAAAAATTATCCTTAATTTTGTTTTGCATAATTTTTTCACTATTAGTTATTAATCTATCTAAAAATAATTACTTTTCTAAAGATACAATGGTGATGATTTCTTCATATTTTTTTATTTCTTTTGCGCTTATTTTAAATGACTTTGCGATTAATAGCTTAAATTTTACTTCTTATATTTTTGGTGATCCACTTTCAGTTGAAAAAAAAGAGATTTTATATTTGGCAATTATTGC
>CAMASZ010000080.1 GCA_945861125.1 Rickettsia typhi
TTTAAGAGCAGGAAAATTTCTGCCCTCTTTATAATTTGATAATGAATTTTTTACAAAATCTTTTAGCTTTTCAAATGCAAAATTTTCACCAACTTGCCATATTTCCGCCATTTCTTTATACCAATTAACCTTTGGCAAAAGCTTTAAATCTCTAATGTCAACGGAATTTTTTTGATCATAAAAAATATCAAAATTTTTAGGAATCTTTAAAGGCTGTCTAGGTGATTCACTGCCAAGACAACCCTTACGATAAAAAGGGGTAAATACTTTATAAGGAGTTTGATCTGATTTTAAAATTTTTTGTGGTTCCCATAATAATGAACCATTAAAACTTTTTACAATTAAATTTTTTTCTTTTAACCATTTTTTGATTTCTGAATCTTGTTTAATTCTATAGGGTTCATAATTTCTATTCCAAAAAATTGCATTTATATTATTTTCACTGACCAATTTTTGTAAAATTTTTTTAGAATCACCAACATAAATATTTAATTTATCATTAAGAGTTTTGTTAAGGCTTTTTAGACTCTGATGAAGCCACCACTTACTTGCACTACCTAATTTTCTATCGTTATGAGAATTTTCATCAAAAATATAAATTGGAAAAACTGTTCCATAATTTATCGCCTCAATTAAAGCAGGATTATCATTGATTCTTAAGTCATTTCGAAACCAAACAATGTTTTTAGCCATTTTTGTTGTTTAAAATTTATAATTGAAGTTATTAAATGAATTGCATTTAAAAACATTATTGATATAATAAATAAAAGCCACTCCAAACTTAAAAAAACTCAAAATCAGCTTCGCAAAAAAAAACAAATATAAATTTTTTAATAAAAAGCTTTTTTAAATTTTTGCTATCGTTTAGGTAGTTAAAAACAATATTAATCTTAACCAAAATTTAGTAAATTCCAAAAGTTTACTAAAATAAAATAAATAGACATGACAAATACCAATAAAGAACAAGAAAAAATTTTTGCACAAGAAAATTTTGCTGAATTATTTGAAGAATATGAAAAAGACACCCAAAAACTCATTGAAGGAACCGTTGTTAAGGGAGTTATAGTTGGAATCTCAGACAAAGGAGTTGCTGTTGATATAGGAGCAAAATCAGTTGGATTTGTTGACATCAACGAATTTCGTCGTGATGGCAAAATTGAAGAAGGTGATGTGGTTGATGTCTTTCTTGAGCGTTTAGAAAATAAAAGAGGAGAATTAATCATCAGTCGTGATAATGCGCGTCGTTTCAATAACTGGCATTACCTAAAACAATGCCTAGAAGATAAAACAATAATTGAAGGAAAAATAATTGGTCGAGTTAAGGGTGGTTATGCCGCCGATATTAATGGTATTACCTGCTTCCTTCCTAGGAGCCAAGTTGATACCATGCTTTTAGCTGATGATAATTTTTTAATTGGTAAAATCGAAAATTTACAGGTTTTAAAAATTGATGAAGTACGTGGTAACATAGTGGTTTCTCGCAGATCGGTTCTTGAAAATCAAAGAAACATCGAAAAAGACAAAGTTCTTTCTACAATTAAAGTTGGTGATTCAATAGATGGTATCGTCAAAAACATCACCGATTACGGAGCATTCATTGATTTTGGTAGTTTTGATGGTTTACTCCACCTCACTGATATTTCATGGTGCCGTATTAAACACCCTTCAGAAGCACTAAAAATTGGTCAAGAAGTTAAGGTTCAAGTAATTAAATATGATGAAGCAACCAAAAGAGTTTCACTAGGAATGAAGCAATTACAGCAAAATCCATGGGAATCAATTTCACAAAAATACCCAGTTGGAGCCACAGTAAAAGGCAAAGTAACCAATATCACAAATTACGGAGCATTTGTAGAAATTGAACAAGGAATTGAGGGCTTAGTACACGTTTCTGAAATGAGCTGGTTAAAAAATAATAGCAGTCCAAATAAATTTATCAATCAGGGTCAAGAAGTTGAGGTTATGGTTCTTGATATTAATTCGCAAACCCACCGTATTTCGCTTGGTATGAAGCAGTGTGAGCAAAATCCGTGGCAATTATTTTCAGACAAACATAAGGTTGGAGATATTGTTGAAGGTACGGTTAAAAACTTTACTGAATTCGGCTTATTTATCGGCTTTGATAGTGGAGTTGATGGATTAGTTCATGTGTCAGATATTTCAAGCGAGGGAACCAAAGAAGAAATTCAAAAAAAATATAAATCAGGTGAAAAAATAAAAGTAATAGTTCTTGGCAGTAATTACGAAAAGGAACGCATTTCACTCGGTATTAGACAACTCGCTAACAATAATTTCCAAGCTGAATTAGATAAGGTTTCAGAAGGATCTATTGTTTCTTGCGTTGTTATAGGAGTTAAAAAAGACTTCCTTGAAGTTGAATTAGATTCTGGCCTAAAAGCCATAATTAAAAGACTAGATCTATCCAATAATAAACAAAACCAAAAAACTGAAAAATTTGAGGTTGGAGATCGTATAGAAGCAAAAGTTATGATGTTCAATAAAATTAGTGGTAAGTTATTATTATCAATCAAAGATATGGAATCTTCTGAACAAGAAGCTCATATTTATTCTGAAAATAATAGTGGCGCTACAATTGGCAGCATCGCTGGAAATGTCTTTGATTCTCTTAAAGAAAAAGAAGCAAATTAACAAATGAATTTTCCTGATCACTTAACATCTTTAATATATCTTAAATCAAAGCTCCAAAAGTGGAAAAATATTGCTTTGTTTTTCGCAATATTTTCTATTTTATTAACATTCAAATTAATTTTTGGAACTGGTATAAAAAATGATGTTATTGACAGTAATTACATAGCTAATATTAAAATTGAAGGCGCAATATTTAGAAACGATTATCGTAGCAAAATTCTTAAAGAAATTGCCGAACAAAAAAATATTCGCGCCTTAATTATAAATATTGATAGTCCCGGTGGCGAAATAGTTGGAAGCGAAATTCTTTTTAACGAAATAAGAAAAATTGCTGAAAAAAAACCAACCGTTGTTGTAATGAACTCAGTCGCTGCTTCAGGCGCCTATATGTCCGCTGTAGCTTCTGATTATATAATTGCCCATAATGGTACTCTTACTGGATCAATTGGAGTTCTAATGGAGTCACCTGAAATTACTGATCTGGCTAATAAAATTGGCATTAAATTTAATACCTATAAATCATCCCCTCTCAAAGGTAGTCCATCGCTTTTTGAAAAAAATAATCCCAAAGTTGAAAAAATCATGCAAGAATCAATAATTGATTCATATCAATTTTTTGTTGAGCTAGTTAAAAATAGAAGAGCAAATAAGTTAAATAAAAATATGTTAAATGAAATTTTTGATGGCAGAGTATTTACAGGTAGACAAGCTTTAAAGGTTGGTTTAGTTGATAAAATTGGCAATTTCCAAGACGCTTTGGATTATCTTTTATTACAAAAAATTGACTTCAAACAAATTCCTATACGCGATGTTGATGTTATTGAAAAAGAAAATAATTTTTTTGATAAACTATTAGGTTACCTACCTTTTTCTAATAATAAAAATTCTAATTTTTTTGATAAAAAAATAATGGCAGTAATGCCTTGATTTAAATAAAAGAATTAATATTATTTCAGTTAGTTTTTTGAATTTATTCTCAAAAAAATTATTAGATGGTTTTGTTTGCTATTTATTTTTCAAATCATTAGCCTATAAATCCCTTTTATTTTATAATTATTTATTTTCCTATTAACCAATTTGTTAAATTTATGACTAACAATAATGAGATCTTTGAAAGAGTAAAAAAAATTATAATTAATCATCTTGGGGCAGAAGAAGCAAAAGTTGTTGATACAGCCAACTTTATTGATGATCTTGGAGCTGATAGCCTTGATCAAGTTGAATTAGTGATGGCTTTTGAAGAAGAGTTTGGTATCGAAATTCCTGATGATGCTGCAGAAAAAATTATTACAGTCGGAAATGCAGTTAAATACATATCTGAAAATATGTAACTTTCCAATAAATGACCTCTCAGATTGATTTTTTGGGAGGTCATTCTTTTAAAATCCACCGCTCCCATAAAATGCCTTACCCCACAAAAATTCTCTAAAAAATCTACTAAAAATCTATAGCAAAATTATACCATTTTAACTTAAAAACAATCAATCTAGCAAAATGTTTTGGAGATAAAAATGATAGTTGTATACACATACAGCTCGAGGCTTCTTACCATCTTTAGCCCAAAAAATTAAGCTAGATTGGTTAGTTCAAAATGGAAGTTTTCAAGTTAAAATGGTATTACACTTCAACTATTAAAAACTTGATTGATTGGTGCAATAGAAAATGGGCTTATTTCTTGACTTGATTTAGGCAAGGTATATGGACTAGGTTTAAAATAACTAACTGGCGCTATGTATTCTATATAATTATTACTTTGACTTACATCAGAAAATTTTACTTGATCAAAAAAGCTTTTAAATGAAGAAGTATTTTGACTTCTGTTAGCCTGAAATAATGTGTTAAAACTTCTAGCTTGGAATACTATAGAGTTTATTTGATTTTGAGAAAGTTTTATAGTATTAAAAAACTCACACAATTTATCGCCCTCTTGATTATTTTTTGAATTTATTAATTGCTCTGTTGTTTTATTATCAATAGCTCCGATCGTTTGCGATAAAGCGTTAATGACTCCGATTTTATTATTACCATTTAGTAAATCCGAAGCAAGTTTTTCACCTTCAGTTTTGGTAATATTTATTTCACTCATTCTTTGCTTTAATTTTTGAAACTTATGCTCATCTTTAATAAGATCAAAAAAGTCTTCGTCATTACCTTTTAAAAGATCGGAAAGATCTTTTAATTCTGTTGCTCTAGAATATTGGTTGCTATTAATAGTTTCTGGTTCATTAACAGTAGAAGTTACCAATTCTTGAATAGTTTTTACCTCACCATTTTCCTCTTTTAAAATGTCTTGTAATTTTCCAGACTTAACTAATGATTCTATGTATCTATAAGCTGATAATATTAAGTTATTATCCAGATCAAGCACTTCATGGACTGCTTGTAGAGTTTGGAAATTAATTTGATTGTTTGGTATAATGCCAATTATTTTACAAGAAGCTATAAACAAATCTTTTTCTTGAGTCATTTTATTTATTATTATATTGATAATTACAACTAAAGACAGTTTATATAAAGAAATTTTTTCTATGTCAATGGTTAGGATTTACAACATTTCTCGAATTAAATAGTAAATTAAGAAAAATATTTTTGCTTAAAGATGCGTTTTGCATTATAATTTAAGATGATCAAATTTTGATTGATCTAATAAAGTTGTTGAGTAAAAAAAATATCCTACTATTATAGTAGGATATTTTTTAAATCATTTAACTTAGCAATGATATTAACTTCAAAAGCTCGTTACGCCGTAATGGCAATGGTTGAAATATCTGATAATAATTCTAAAAAACCATTGACATTGCAAAATATTTCAGAAAGTCAAAATATATCACTTTCCTATCTTGAACAAATTTTTGCTCAATTAAAAAAAGCCGAAATAGTTAAATCAATAATGGGTCCAGGTGGCGGATATAAACTTGCTAAACAACCAAATAAAATTTCCATAGCATCAATTATAAAAGCAACTGATGAACCAATTAAAATGACACGCTGTTCTAGTAAAGAAAAAGGATGTATCAATAATAAAACAAAATGTAAAACTCATCACCTTTGGCAAGGTCTTGAAAATAAGATCTATGATTACCTTGAATCTATAACCCTCCAAGATTTATGAGCATAATTTTTCTTGATCACAACTCAACAACCAAAATTAGTGATGAAGTAATTAACAAGATGTTAGAAGTATATCAAATGCCTTTAAACAGCTCTGCAATTCATCAGTTAGGCAGAAGAGCAAATTTTTTAATTGAAGAAGCTAATAA
>CAMASZ010000081.1 GCA_945861125.1 Rickettsia typhi
TGTGGTTATGCCACAATTTATGGTGATATGTGTGGGGCCTACAATCCAATAAAAGATTTGTATAAAACTCAAATTTATAAATTAGCTAAATGGAGGAATTTAAACGTTCCAAGTATCTCTAATTTATCGGTAAAAAATATAATTCCTAAAAATATTATAACTAAGGCACCTTCAGCAGAGTTACGAGAAAATCAAAAAGATAGCGATTCGCTTCCAGAATATGATGTTTTAGATCAAATTCTTTATTGTCTAATTGAGCAGGAAAAATCAATATCCGAGGTAGTGAGTCAAGGATTTTCTAGTGATATGGTAAAAAAAATAGTTTCCTTACTTTATAATAGTGAATATAAGAGAAAGCAGTCGGTAATTGGGCCAAAAATTTCATCAATGTCTTTTGATAAAGACCGTCGCTATCCAATTACTAATAAATTTAAATATTAATTTGAAATGTATAAATTTTTAAAAAATCCAAAAATACTATTCCCATTTTTTATGGCATTGATAATGGCTTTTATAATGTCTGGAATGTTAATATTAATTAATATTGGCTTTGTAGAAAACTTTTTTTCAATATGGTTGAGATCTTTTTTAATTGCTTTTACAATAGCTTTTCCAACTGTTCTTTTAATAACCCCTATTGTTCAAAAGATAGTGAAAAAAATATCTAATCTTTAATTAAAGAATATAATAATTATGCTAGATTTTAATAAATTAATAAATGGTTTTCGAGTTTTTAAAGCAACTAAATATCAAATAAATAAAGATTTAATAACGCATTTACAAACTCAGGGGCAGAAACCCTCTACAATGGTTATTTCATCTTGTGACATAAAAATTTCTCCAGCAGAAATTTTTTCTGTTAATCCTGGAGAATTATTTGTTTTAAATAATATTGGTGGGTTAGTTCCAAAATATCAAACTGAAGGAATTAGCGGAATTATGTCAGCTCTTGAATATGCTGTAAATGATTTGGAAGTTGAAAATATAATGATTCTTGGTCATAGCAAATCAATAAGTGCAAAAATGATAATGTCAGAAGATTTTGTTGAGCAGAAAAGTAAAATTTCTGAGGCTATGAAAAAATGGCTTTCAATTGCTTCAGAAGCCCGTGACGCTGTAAAAAAACAGTTATCACAAAGCAACATTGAAGAACAGCAGGTGGCTTTTGAAAAAGAGGCTATTATTATATCGCTTCGCAATCTTTTAACTTACCCTTATATTAAGGAAAGAGTTGAGAAAAACAAATTAAAAATTTTTGCTTGGCAATTTGATTTTGAATCGGGAGATGTTCTTGCTTTCAATACTGAGAAAAAAATATTTGAATCAATTTCTTAATAGAATTTTCCTATTTTTATTTAATTAAAATAATGAAAAATTATAACTTTAAAATCATCCTCTATTGGCTTTTATGGTTAGTTTTTTTAAATAGCAATTCGTTAGCAAGTGATTCGAAAATATTAATTACTGGTAATGAGAGAATCGATAAAGAAACAATAATATCTTATCTTGATATTGAAGGATTGAACAATAATTCTTCAAAATCAATTCAAGATTCAATAAAAAATCTAGTGCAGTCTGATTTATTTTCTGATGTCAAAATAAACGTTGAGAAAAATAAAATTGTAGTTGTGGTAAAAGAAAATCCAATAATTTCGGAAATAAAATTTGTTGGTAATAAAAAAATAGAAGAAGAAATGCTCATTGCCGAGCTATCTATTAAGAAAAGAGGAATCTTCTCTCAGTCAAAGCTTCAAAATGATTTAAAAAGATTAAACGAAATATATATTAAAAGTGGTCGCTTTCTTGCTTTTATTGAGCCAAAAGTTATTTTTAAAGATCAAAATAGAGTAGAAATTATATTCGAAATTAATGAGGGTAAAAAGACTAAAATTAGTAAGATTTACTTTGTTGGCAATAAAGCATTTATTGATGATCAATTGCAAGAAGCGATATCAACTAAGCAAAGTAAATGGTGGAAGTTTTTATCATCTTCTGATAATTATGATTCAGATAGAATTGAATATGATAAGGAGTTGCTAAGAAAGTTTTATGGCGAAAGGGGTTATGCGGATTTCTCAGTTATTTCATCGGTAGCGCAAATAAAGCCAAATAAAGATAGTTTTTTTATAAGTTTTTTAGTTGAAGAGGGTATAAAATATAAGGTTGGAAAGGTTGATATAGTTAATAATATTCCAAAGTTTGATGCTGATATATTAAAAAAATCAATTCTTATAAAAGAAGGACAAATATATAATTCTGATTTAATTCAAAAAACAATCGATAATATGATTGAGCTTATGGCAGAAAAATCATACGCTTTTGCCGATGTAGAGCCTATTCTTAGGAGAGATATGGATAATAAAATAATAAATATCGATTTTACTGTCCATGAAACTGCAAAATTTTACATCAATCAAATAAAAATTTCTGGCAATACTCACACTATTGATGAGGTAATTCGTAGAGAATTAAGGCTTCGCGAAGGAGATCCATTTAACATCGCTAAAATAAATCGTTCAAGACAGCGTATTCAAAATTTAGGTTTTTTTGAAAAAGTAGAAATCAACACTAAAAGAGTTGGTAATAGCGATAAAATTGATCTAGAAATTGAAGTTAAAGAAAAAAAGACTGGTGATCTAAATGCTGGAGTTGGATATTCAACTATTGATAGATTTAGTATTAATGCTGGAATCAGGGAAATCAATCTTTTTGGAACTGGTAGAAAATTTAGTATTAATGTTCAAAAATCTTTTGCTCGATTAAGCTCTTCTTTAAGTTATACTAAGCCATATTTTCTTGGATATCCTCTTGAGGCTGGTTTTGATGTATTCAAGGAAAGTCAAGCCAAAAGAAATTCTTTGGCATATGATCAAGATTCTAAAGGATTTAATTTATTAGCTGGATATAATATCGGTGAATATACTACTCATAGCTTGCGTTACATTTTTAGCGACCAAACCATCCAAAATGTTAATCCTAACGCTTCTTATACCATAAGGAATTTGCAAGGAAATTTTTTAACTTCCGGTCTTGGTCATAGTATAACATATGATAAGAGGGATAATTTTATTGATCCAAAGAAGGGTTATTATATTTCTCTTGATCAAGAATATAATGGTATTGGAGGCGATATTAAAACAATTAAAAATGAAGGTAGAGCTGGTTATTATTTGCCAGTTTTATCGTCTAGTGATTTTATTCTAAAGTTTTCACTGCGCGGTGGCGTTATAAAAGGAATTGGTCAAGCGGTCAGAAGCAATAACGCTTATTTTTTAGGGGGTAATAATTTTCGAGGATTTGAGTTTGCAGGTTTGGGTCCGCGCACTAGAAGCTCTGATAATCAGGCAGTTGGAGGAGATATAGTTGGAGGAAGAATATTTTATGTTAACACTGTAGAGCTTCGCTTTCCGCTTGGATTGCCTCGCGAATTAGGAATATATGGAGTACTATTCTCTGATACCGGATTAGTAAAAGGCGTTGACAAAAGAATGATAAAGAATCAAGATGTTATTGATTCTGGATCTTTGCGATCATCATATGGGGTAAGTATAGTATGGTCCTCTCCAATGGGCCCTATTCGCCTTGATTTTAGTAAAATTTTAAAGAAAGAAGTTTTTGATATTGATCAAAAATTCAGATTCAATATCGGTACAAATTTTTAATGCTAATTCAAAGTTTGCATATTTATAAATAAGCCTGATCTTTTAAAATTTCTAAAAGCCTTAGAATTATTGTGCTTTGTTATAACTTTTTTTTCATCAAGTCTTCAAAAAGTGGCTTGAGTTATCCTAATTTAAATTGAAAATGAGATGATTAGAATATTTCAACTGCCACAATATTCACAGATAAAGGTTTCAAACTTAAGAGAGATTGAAAATTTTGATGCAATAAAAAATGATATTGTTTGGATTGATTTACAAGATCCAACTCAAAACGAAATTAAAGAAATAGAATCTTACTATGGCATAAGCTTTCCAACTAAGCAACAACAAGAAGAAATCGAAACATCATCACGTTATCTTGAAAATTCAGGGATCATAAAAATTAACTCTACTTTTGTCAACATAATTCCTCATAGCGGTAGAATTGAAGAGAATGAAATGTCATTTATTATTACCGAAAAAACTTTGTTTACACTGCGTTATTTTGATAGTAGGGTAATTTCAGAGGCAGTAAAAAAAATAAAACAATTTCCAGTAATTTTTATTAATCCAGCTAAAATTTTTATTGCTATATTAGAAGCCAGAACTGATTTTGATGCTGATTTGATGGAATATATTTCTAAACATGTTGCTGATATAAGTAGAAAAGTTACCTATGATCGTAAATTAGATGAAAAAATGTTGCTAAAAATTAGTGAGAGCCAAGATTTGACAATGTCACTAAGAGAGGCTTTATTTGATAAACAAAGGGTTTTATCTTCCCTACTTCGTAATGAAGATTTAATGACCGATAATTACAACCGTTTGCGTATTATTATCAAAGATATTAATTCTTTAATTGAGCACGCAAATTTTAATTTTACTAGATTAGAATATTTGCAAAACAGTTTTATTGGTTTGCTAAATATTGAACAAAATAAAGTAATTAAAACTTTTACTGTAGTATCGTTGGTTTTCATGCCTCCTACCCTGATAGCAAGTATTTATGGTATGAATTTTAAATTTATGCCAGAACTTAGTTCTTATATGGGGTATCCTACTGCACTAATTTTAATGTTGGTTTCTTCGATAATTCCTTTGGCAATTTTTAGACGCAAAAAGTGGCTATAGTCAGTCCTTATCAAATATTTTTGGTAAAAACACTTAGTGACTCGATATAAGCATCCATATAGTTTTTTCGTGAGTTTTAGTGCGCTGAATAAATAAATCTGCACTACATTCGTCACCTTCGCTTTGTGAAATTTTAATTCCCTCATGCAAATGTTTAACAAGTTTCTCATGATCATGAATCAAATCCTTAATCATTTCTTTGCTACTAAAATTTTTGTTAGGATTTTTTAAGTCACTTAGTTTACTAAAATTGTCAAAGGTTCCCTCTACTTTAGAGCCAAGAGATCTTATTCTTTCAGCAATTTCATCTAGTGCAGTGAATAATTCTTCATATTGAGCACCAAACATTTCATGTAGTGATTTGAAATTCTCGGCAACCACATTCCAATGATAGTTTTGAGTTTTAAGCATTAGAGCATAGGAATCAGCTAAAACTTTTTCTAATATTGTTAATGTTTGATGATTTTTCATAAATTAAAATTTTGAATTAATAAAGCCTGCGCAAGCGAATTAATTACCGAAGCAATTTTGGCAATCATTTGAATTTGTACTTTTGAATATCCATGTTTTATTAATTGATTGGAGTGCGCTTCTACACACATTCCGCAACCGTTAATAATTGAAATGGCAAGTGAAAAAATTTCAAAATCATTTTTTTCAATACCATGATCGACAATACCTTTCATTCTAAGACCGGCTTGCATTTGTGAATATTCTTTATCGCCAACAAGATGAACAAAGCGATAATATGTATTGTTCATGGTCATTATCGATGCAGAAATTTTTACAGCATTTATTTCAGCATCAGATAAGATATTTTGCACATCTTTTTTAATAATTTTTGTTAATGATTCATTTTTTGTTGCAAATGCAGACGCTAGAACGCATCCAACTATTTGTTTAAAATTTAGGATTTGATTTTGCTCATTGATCAAGTTTTGAATATTAATCCTTATATCCTTGGCGTAATCAGGCAATTCAATTAATAAATTATTTAGATTTTGCATATAAATTAAGTTTAAATTTGTTATTAATACCAACACCAAACCACATCTTTAAATATTCAATAAGCTTCATCTTTTTGGCTAAAAATCTTCAAAAAGCCTCAGCTGTA
>CAMASZ010000082.1 GCA_945861125.1 Rickettsia typhi
ATTTTGGTGAAAAGAATGATGAAAGGGAGCCTCTGGCAACATATTTGAAAAAAGATATTAAACAAAAATTTTTTCTCTATCCATTTAATCATACAAAATATAGTAATAATACTGATGTTCAAAATATTTTAAAAATTACTAATGATGATGTTAAAAAATCTTTATTAGATAAAAATACTAAAATTATTTTTGTAGAAAATATTAATAAATTATTATATAAAAACGTGCTCTTTATTTTGCCAACTATGTGTAAAATAAATAACTTGGAATCTTACTTTTATGATGAAGAGATAAAAAAAATATTTACAAAAAATTATCGTTTTGAAAATAACATTATTACTACAATTGATGATAAATTTAGTGATATCGGAAGTTTAGCTTTTTTAAAAAATAGCGATAAACAAAAAATTTATAGAAATTTCGATGTTTACGTCAGAAAATGATTAATAAAATAATGAAATATAAATTTTTGAAAAAATCTAATTTAATCGCTTTTTTAGCCGGTGGAATATGTGTTCTTGCTTTTGCACCTTTTAACTTTTTTATTGCCAGTTTAGTTTCGGTTTCAACTTTTTTTACATTATTAAATTTTAAGAAAAATAAGAAAAAACTATTTTGGCTTGGTTTTTGCTACGGTTTTGGCTATTTCTTGTTTGGAATATATTGGATCGCCATTTCTTTATTTGTAGATATTAAAAAATTTTTTTGGCTAGTTCCATTAGCAATTACTGTAATTCCTGCATTCTTGGCAATTTATTTTGGTTTATTGGCTATTTCCTATCGCTATTTTTCATTAAAATTAAAATTAATTTATAATTATCAAAAAATTATTTTGTTTGCTATTTTTTGGCTATTTTTTGAATTTTTACGATCAAATCTTTTTAGCGGTTTTTCATGGAACATGCTTGGATATGCATGGCTTTTTGAAATACATTCATCGCAATTAGCTTCAATATTTGGTATTTATGGGTTAAGTTTTTTTGCGGTGATTGTTTCTTTATTACCGGTGTTAGCGATGCGTCAAAAAAATATTGCTAAAAACAAATCTTTTTTAAAAGTAGTTTTATTTTTTTTAGTAATAAACTTTATTTATGGAGTTTTTTATATTAATGAAAAAAATATAGTAAAACTTGACAACGCTAAAATTAGATTAGTTCAACCCAATATTAGTCAAGATATTAGATGGGTAGAAGATAAGAAAATTCAAAATTTATTAAAACATATACAGCTTTCTAATATTGGCAATATCGATGATTTTAAGGCAATAATTTGGACAGAAAATTCAATTCCTTTTATAGTTGATAATAACAATGATCAATTAATGCAACTTTTAAAAAACGCCGTTCCCAATAAAGGAACATTGATTACGGGTGGAATAAGAGTTGATTACAAAAATAATCAAAAAGATAAAATTTCTAATGTTTGGAATAGTATTTTTTTTATAAATAAAAATGGCATAGAAAAACATTATGATAAGCATCATCTAGTTCCCTTTGGAGAATATGTTCCATTGCATAAATTATTTCGTTTTTTGTTAATTGATGATATTGTTGATAAAATTACCGGTGGTGGTTTTGGTTTTTCAGAGGGATATGGTCCTAAAACTATTGAGGTTAACAATTTTTTCTTCAGCCCATTAATTTGTTATGAGGCAATTTTTACTAATAATGTTATTGAAAAAAATACTAAACCAGAATTTTTTATTAACCTAACTAATGATGCATGGTTTGGTAATAGTATTGGTCCTTATCAGCATTTTGACATGACAAGAATGAGAGCTATCGAATACGGTATTCCTTTAATTAGAGTTGCAAATACTGGTATTACCGCCTTTATTGATCACTATGGTAGGATAGTTTCAAAGATTGATTTAAATCAGGAGGGCGTTGTAGATGTTGATTTAATTAAAAGTAATGGCAGTAGCTTTTATTTTAAATATGGTAATATTGCTACTATAATAATAGTTCTAATTGCAATTATTTTTATTATTCAATTTCCTAAATTAACTTTTAACCAAAAAGATGAAACTTAGTTCATTATTTTTAAATGATTCATTCTATGATGGAAATGGTATTATACCAAACTAAAAATCTATTGACCTATTTTAGCGAAGTATTTTTGAGGAAAAATTGGTGCTTCGAAAAGTATTCGTGGACTGACCCACTAAGGCTTTGAGAAGTATTAATTTTTACCAAAAAGACAAAGCTAAAATGGGTCAATAGATTTTTAGTTTGGTATATACCAATTATCATTTTAAATTATACTAAAGAATTTTATAAACATCTTCTTTAAAATTTTTGCTAAAAAAGCTAAAAAGCCTCATGTTGTATGGGTATACAGCATTTTGTTTTTTAACTTTTTTATCTAAAAATTTTTGTGAAGAATGTTTATTTTAAAATGATAATTGGTATAAGTGCCTAAATTTACTTGAGTTTCTAAAATTTTAGAATTACGAAAATTTTAACAAAAAATAATTTACGATAATACCACTATAATCAATTAATCTAGAAATTCATGAAAACTAACTCTCTAACACTAGAGCAATTAAAACAACTTAATGAAAAAATCTTAAGAGCTTCTGGAGATGGCAATGTTGAAGAAATTGAAAAATTATTTACTTGTTCGCCTGATATTAGTGCTCTTTCCAGATATGGATACTCATCTTCAACTCCTCTTCATGAAGCTTCTAAAAATGGATATATTGAAGTAGTTAAGCTCTTAATTAAAAAAGGATTCAATGTTAATAACCTAGACAGAGAAGGCAAAACCGCTCTTTATGAAGCTTGCAAAAATGGTCATAGTGAGATAATCAAGATCTTAATCGGAGCTGGGGCAGATACTAACACTTTCACTAAACACGAACTTTCATCAAATACCCCTCTTCATGAAGCTTCTAAAAATAATCATGGCGAAGCAATTAAGGTTATGCTTGAAGCTGGAATAGATGTTGATGTAATTAATAGCAATGGTTTTACCCCTCTTCATGAAGCCTGCAGATTAACTAAAAAAAAGGCAATCGAAGAATTAATTAAAGGAGGGGCAAATGTTAATTTTATCGAATATTCAGATGGCTTGAATCCTCTTCATCTCTGTTCTAAAAACGGTGATTTCGAAGGAGTTGAAAAATTGATTGAAGCTGGAGCAAACATTAATATTTCCGATAAAGAAGGCAATACCCCTCTTCATAATGCTATATTATCTGGAGAAATCAAGGCAGTAAAAATTTTACTTTCTTATGGAGCCAATCCTGATCAAATTATAAAATTAGGAAATTTAAAAGATTTAGGTCAAGATTTAGCGATGCAAAAACAAACAACTCAAGCTCTATTTGATTATGGTTCCGATATTACTGCTTTAAAAGATAAATTACTTTCTGCCGAACTAGGAGAATTTATTGATTCACTTAATGAGTCAGAATCTATTGCTAAAAGAGATCAAGAATTAATAAAATTAAATCAAGAAAGAGAAACTAATATTGCAAGAGTTGCTGAATTTGTAAGACTAAAAGAAGCTAAAGAACAACAATTAATCGATGCCATAAATTCTGGCAATACCGACGAAATTATCAAATTAGTTACACAAGAAAATGTCAATGTAAATTTCTTTAATGAATCAAAACAAAACCCCCTTCTTACTGCTTTAGCAAATAACGAATTAAGTGAAGAAGAAAAAAAATTAGTTATAAAAACCTTATTATCGCTTAAGGCCTCAGCTAATAGATCATTATATTTAGCTGTTACAAATGATGCATCTCAATTTATCGATGAATTATTAAGATTGGGTTGTGATATTAGAGTGATCTGTGGTTATGGAGATTTAATTCAAAGTGCGGTTTTCACTAACTCACTACAATCAATTATTAAATTACAAGAATTAGGATTTGATTTAAAAAAAAAATATGAAGATACAAAAACTCTTTTACATTTAGCATCTCAAAATGGACATGGTAAAGTAGTTGAGTTTTTAATTGCAAATAAAGTAGATGTTAATGCAAAAGATAAAGATCGTCAAACCCCTCTTCATTTGGCTTCCATAGGAGGTCACGGTACAGTAGTTGAACTTTTAATTGCCAATAAAGCAAATATTGTATCTTTTTTAGCAAAAAATATAAATCGTGAAACCCCTCTTCATGAGGCATCAAAATATGCACAAAGCGAAGTAGTAAAAATATTAATTGCAAAAGGGGCGGATATTGACGACCCAGATATGACTTCTAAAACCCCTCTTTATCGTGCTTTTAAATCTATATTATATTCAAGCGATACAAATAAGAGAGAAACAATTAAAACTTTATTATTTGCAGGAGCGGCTCTTATCAAATTCACTACAACAACTGATATTAAAGATTTTATTGAATTTTTAAAATCAATAACTCCTCAAGAATTTGATGAAATTAAAAATCAACCTGATAAACTAAAAAAAATTGAAGAAAGCGGATTTTATGCTCTTTTAAGAATAGCTAATCTTCAATGTAATGCAGATTTTAGTGAACAACAAAAACAAGCTTTTTTTGAAAAAATTCTTTCTAAACATCCACCACAGCCAGGATTAGAATTTTTAAAATTCCCGCCAATAGTAAATATTTTAGAAAGCAATAGATTTTCTAGTGAAAATAAATTTAAAATAATTGAAGCTATAGTTGAAGAACCAGAACAATTCAAAAAATCTTATATAGAGTTTAGTAAAATAAAAACTTTTGCTAAAGAGCCAATAATTTCTTTATCAGGCAATAAAATTCCTAAAGATCTTCAAAAACTTATTTTAACAAATCTTTTGCCCGATAAAATTAAAGGATTAGATTTTTTTAGAGATTCTACTGAAATTAACAGCGAAGTACTAGCAAATTTAGTAGAGGTTTTTTTAGAACGACCTTATTCTTCAATAAAACCAGATTTAGCAGTAACACAAAAAGCTACGACGATGTCAGTTACAACTATATAATACCATTATAATACCATTTCAACTTTCTAATTGACCATTTAAATAATATATAAATAATTGATTTATCATTAATCAATTATTTATAAATATGGCAACAATTCCAGAATTAAATAAATCGCTTATTAATAAATCCAAGCAAAAACTGAAAGAAATACCTTTTAGTAAAATAACAATAAAACTAAAGGCTATATCCGCTCTAGAGAACAACAGTATTCTTAATGTTTCACAAGTTTTCTCGGTTCAAAGAAATACTATAAAAAGTTGGATTAGAAATTTTAACAATAACGGCATAAAAGGTCTTGAGTCAAAGACAAAAAATCCAAGAAAATCAAAGTTAAATGATGGACAAATTAAAGATTTGCAGGATTTAATCAAAAGCAATCATGGCAATCTCACTCTTCTAAAAATACAAAAAATAATTAAAGAAAAATATGGAATAAAAATTAGTCATAATGGAGTTTGGAAAATGTTGAAAAGATTAAATTATTCACACATCACAGCAAGACCTAAGCACTACAAGCAAGACAAAGAAAAACTAGAACAGTTTAAAAAAAACTCTAATCGAAATCAAAGAAAATAATCCAAATAAACCAATTTTATATTTTGATGAATCAAGATTTGGAACTAAAAACAAAAACAAGTCTTATCTGTTTTAAAAAAGTCAGTAGAACGCCAATAAAAGTCAAATTAGGATTTAAGAATTTTTATCTTTATTCAAGTGTAATACCAAATCCCATCTTTAAATCAAATTATAACAAAATATTTTTGTGATAAAAATCTTTAAAAAATGAAGCTGTATATCCATACAGCTGAGGCTTTTTGAAGATTTTTTTACCAAAAATATGAAGTTAGAATTTGAATATCCTATTAAA
>CAMASZ010000083.1 GCA_945861125.1 Rickettsia typhi
CCAATTCCTAGAGCAGTAAGTGTATATGATATTGAGAAAATCATCAATTCTATTAAACTAGTTTACAATTCTGATAAAAAAAATTCTACTTGGCAAATTATGCGTGATCTTGCCTTATTGACCTTGATTTATGGTTGCGGATTAAGAATTTCAGAAGCGCTGTCTATTACTAAAAATTCATTAGAAAATAATCGCAATCTTATAATTGAAGGTAAAGGAAAAAAGCAAAGAATAGTTCCTTTATTACCAATAGTAAAAAGAAGAATAGATGAATATATAATAAATTGTCCATATTCTATAGATCATAATCAGCCAATTTTTATTTCTCTTACCGGTAAAAAATATGATGGAAGAACTTTTAGATATTTAATTTCTAGAATTAGAAAGTTATTAAATCTTTCAGAAGATATAACTCCTCACTCATTTCGACATTCATTTGCAACACATTTACTTGAGGCTGGCGGAGATCTAAGAACAATTCAGGAGCTTTTAGGTCATGAAAATCTATCAACAACGCAGAGATATACTAAGGTTGACAAATCAAGAATATTAAGTGTTTATGAAAGATTTACTAAAAGATAGTTTTGCTAAAAAACTATTCAAATTTAACTTCAACCTTTTTAATTGATTTATTTAATCTAGACAAAACTTCACTAGTAATTTCTAGCTCATCATTGTAATGAAGAGTTTGAGAAGATGGAATAATGATTTCATAGCCTTTTTCTTTGGCAATTTGTGTAATAATTGATTTTATCTTATCATTTACCTTGCTCATAGCTTCCATTGAAGCTTTTTTAAGACTGTTTTGTTTTTTATCAACAAATGTTTTTAATTCATCAATCTTTTTATCAAAGTTTTCAGATTCTTTTTCAAAGGCTTCTTGAGATAAAATACTTTTCTTTGATTCAATTTTCTTTTGTTCTTTTTCTAATTTGTCTTGTTTTTCAGATACTTCTTTTTGGTATTCATCTTGTTTTTTAGTAATTTTAGCTTGGATGTCTCTCATTGCATATGATTCTTTTATTATCTGATCAACATCAAGAACTGCAATTACTCCAGCTTTTGATTCAATGCTAAATAAAATTGTTGTCCAAAATATTAGGTTTAACAATAACAAAGAAGTTTTATTTTTCATAAATGAGATAATAAATTGATGATTAATTATTTAATATTTAGCTAGGATTGTAATCAAAGCTAATTTGAATTTACAAAAGTTTGTGTTTAGATTATACTAAAAATAACTTTGTGGGGATCCTCATATACCAAAGACTTTAATTTTTTGAATACAAAATGTTCAACTTTGAAAAGTCTTAGGTATATTTGAAAAAAATAGTTAATAAACTTTACAATGCAAGTTTAAGTTAATAATATAATTTAAAGCAAGTCTTTAAACAATTTTCAATTTAATAAAATATAATGAAAAAAATTAATACTCCTTCTAGAGAAGAGGCTGAAAAAGCAGTTAGAACCCTTATAGCATGGGCAGGAGATAATCCTAACAGAGAAGGTTTAATTGAAACTCCAAAAAGAGTTGTTAATGCTTATCTAGATTTTTTCTCTGGGTATAAAGAAGATCCAAAAAAGATTTTGGGAAAAACCTTTGAAGAAATTGAGGGTTACAACGATATTGTTCTAGTTAAAAATATTCGTATGGAATCTCATTGTGAGCATCACATGGTTCCTTTTATTGGAAGTGCTCATATAGCTTATATTCCTAATAAAAAAATCGTTGGTATTAGTAAATTAGCTCGTTTGGTTGATATCTTTGCCAAAAGACTACAAACTCAAGAAATATTAACATCCCAAATAGCTAATACTATAAATGAAGCTTTGAAGCCAAAAGGTGTAGCAGTTTTAATTGATGCTAAACATCAATGTATGACAACTAGGGGTATACACAAGGTTAATTCTTCAACTGTAACCACAACTTTTTTAGGTGATTTTAAAAAAGATTCCAAGCTTGAAGACAGGTTTTTGGCGATGATAAATGTTAAGTTGCAAGAATGTTAATAACATCAAATTGTCCAATAATTTTGGCATCAACATCTAAAATTAGAAAAAAACTTTTAAAACAACTTGCTCTAAAATTCTCGATTCAAAAACCATTATTTGATGAAGATCATGAAAAAAAATATTTAAAAAATCTTTCGTGTAAGCAGTTATCAATGTACTTGGCAACTCAAAAAGCATTATCAATAAGTCAAAAATTTCCTGATGCCATAATAATAGGATCTGATCAGGTTTGTGAATTTGAAAATGAACCAATATCAAAATCGAAAAGCTTTCAAGAGGCAATTTCTCAATTAAAAAAATTTAATGGTAAAACACATTATCAAAACAATTCTGTAGTAATTGTAAAAAATAACAAAGTTATTTTTAAGAATTTCTCTAAAGTAAAAATTAAGATGCGAAAATTAACAGAATCTGAAATAAAAAAATACGTAGATATTGATAAATCATGGGGCTGTGCAGGAAGTTATAAATATGAATCAATGGCTCAACATCTATTTGAGAAGGTTGAAGGTGATTACTTTTCTGTTTTAGGAATTGCAATTCAACCTTTGCTTAACTTTTTATATAAAAACAAAATAATTAAATTTTAACATGGATATTCTTACCTACGACGTTTTATTTAGCTTCATAACTTTAACTTTTTTAGAGATAGTTCTCGGAATTGATAATCTAATTTTTATCGCTATTGTCGTTGCAAAATTACCATTGAAAAAACGAAAATTAGCAAGAGTAATAGGTCTATCATTAGCTTTTATAATCAGAATAATAATGTTATTCACAATATCTTGGGTAATGAGTTTGACTGATCCTTTATTTTATATTAAAGAAGTTGGATTTTCGTTTAAAAACTTTTTATTAATATTTGGCGGATTATTTTTAATAATTAAAAGTGCTTGGGAAATAGTTAGTGATGTATTATTTGGCATACATCAATCAAAAGAAGAAAAAAAAGTTAATACTACTAAAAATATGATGTCAGCAATATTGCAAATTGCTTTGATTGATTTTGTTTTTTCGTTTGATTCAATAATAACTGCGGTCGGCATGACTAGTAATATTCCAGTAATAGTATCAGCAATAGTCATTTCAATGATAGTAATGCTTTTGGCTGCTGAAAAAATTAGTTACTTTTTACATAATTATCCTTCTTTGAAAATTGTAGCTTTGGCTTTTATTTTTATGATTGGAATAATACTTCTTGCAGATGGATTCCATATAGAAATTTCTAAAGCCTATCTTTATTTTTCATTATTTTTTACAATGGCTGTTGAATTTCTCAATATCGTTGCAAGAAGAAGACACAGTAAATAAGGTACAATAAATATGACAAAACAATCAATAGCTGTAATTGGTTCTGGTATATCTGGCTTATCTTCTGCGTATTTTTTATCTGAAAAATATCAGGTAAAATTATATGAAAAAAATGATTATTTAGGCGGACATTCTAATACCGTTAAAATTAACTATCTTGGTAATCAAATAGCGGTTGACACAGGTTTTATTGTTTTTAATCATCAAACCTATCCTAATCTAATAAAATTTTTTGATTTATTAAATGTTAAATCAAAAAAAAGCAATATGTCTTTCGCGGTTAAAATTATTAATCCAAGTATTGAATATGCTGGAATAAATTTATCTTCAATTTTTGCTCAGAAAAAAAATATATTTAACATTAATTTTTTAAAGATGTTGTTTGATATATTAAAATTCAATAAAAAAGCACAACAAATTTTAAATCTAGATTTCCCTCCCTCCTACTCAATAAAAAATCTACTAGATGACCTAAATTTAGGAGATTATTTTTGTAAATATTATTTACTACCAATGGCTTCAGCAATATGGAGTTCTACGATTGATAAAATATTAGAATATCCAGCGCTAAGTTTTATTAGATTCTTTAAAAATCATGGATTATTAACTATAAGTTCTCAGCCTCAGTGGTATACTGTTGATGGTGGTTCTGTACAATATGTTGAAAAAATTCGAAGAAAAATATCTGAAGTAAGTCTTCAAGATCCTGTAATTAAGGTTTATAAAAATTCAGATCATAAATTGGTTGTAAAATCAATCAAAAGTGAACAAATATTCGATTATGTAGTTTTTGCTACCCATAGTGATCAAGCTCTTGAAGTTCTTAACTGCGGAACTGATCAACAAAAAAATATTTTATCAAAATTTTTATATCAAAAAAATATTGCTATTCTTCACAATGATTCATCTTTAATGCCAAAATCAAAAAAAGCTTGGGCAAGTTGGGTATATAGCAGTGTTAATGGTTCTGAAAAAAATGAATTATCAGTAACATATTGGATGAATAATCTTCAAGATATTAATCATAACTATCCTTTATTTGTTACTTTAAATCCAAATCAAGAAATAAAAAAAGAACATATTTTTGGCATCTATGAGTACCACCATCCAATATTTGACTCATCTGCAATTGAATCACAAAATGAAATAAACAATATTCAAGGACAAAATAATATTTATTTTTGTGGAGCTTATCAAAAATATGGTTTTCATGAAGATGGATTGACATCGGCTATCAATGTTATAAAAAAATTAGGAGTTGAATTACCGTGGCAATAAATGATAGTTTTTTATATTATGCTAAGGTTATGCATAAAAGAATTGATAAGATAGTTAATCAGTTTTTGTATGATGTTTTTTATATTTGTTTTGATATTTCTAAAATAAATGAAATTAAAAATACTTTTTTTTCAATTAATAAATTTAATATTTTTAGTTTTTATTTCAGAGATCATGCCAATAAAGATAATGAAGATATCAATATTTGGATTAAGAAAATTTTACAACAGGAAAAAATTGATCATAAAATAAAAAAAATTTTTTTATTTACGCATCCAAGAGTTTTTGGTTATGTATTTAATCCGGTAAGTTTTTGGTTTTGTCTTGATAAAAATGAGCGATTAATTTCTGTATTAGCACAAGTTAATAATACATTTAAAGAAAGCCATATTTACTTAATAAAAAATAATGATTGTTCGTTGATTACTGAAAATCAATGGTTTGAAGCTAATAAAGAATTTTATGTTTCACCTTTTTATCCTGTCGAAGGAAAATATAAATTTCGTTTTATTTTTAATGAAAAAAAAATTGCAGTTTGGATAAATTATCACAATAAAGAAAAAACTCTCCTAACTAGCGTTATCACTAATAATAAGCGAGAGCTAAATAGTTTTAATCTTTTAGTCGCCTTCTTAAAAATTCCTCTTGTTACATTTAAGGTTATTTTTTTGATCCACTACCAAGCCTTAAGATTATTTTTTAAAAAAGTACAATATTACTCAAAACCACAACAAAAAACTCCA
This sequence comes from Rickettsia typhi, assembly GCA_945861125.1. Classification (GTDB taxonomy): domain Bacteria; phylum Pseudomonadota; class Alphaproteobacteria; order Rickettsiales; family UBA1997; genus CAILUF01. The sequence goes on from CAMASZ010000083.1 coordinate 5,346, forward strand.
AATTTAACTAAATAATCTTTTTATCTAAACAATGTCTTATCAATTAATTTGGAACGCCCTTAAAGAAATTGAATATGGGGCAATAATAATTACTCTGCCAAATCAAAAAAAAATAGAATTTGTTGGTAAAAATACTGGAATAACAGCCGATATAAATATAAAAGATTATTTAGCGATTGATTCAATATTTACCCATGGTGATATTGCGTTTGGAGAGGGCTATATAAACAATTTGTGGACTACTAATAATTTGCCAAATCTACTTTGTTTTATAACCGTAAACTCAAATATTTTAGAAAGGTTTTTTCATGCTAATAAATTTCGTACTTTGATATTGGCAATAAAAAGTTTTTTTAAAAAAAATTCTAAAAAAGGCAGTAAAAAGAATATTCAATTTCATTATG
>CAMASZ010000084.1 GCA_945861125.1 Rickettsia typhi
TCCTGAATATGAATTTAACATCGAAACCACAACCGGCATATCTGCACCACCAACATTGCCGATTAAAATAAAACCTATTAAAAATGAAAAAATTATTAGTATAATAAAAAGAAATTTTGAACCAAAAATTATAAACGAAATTAAAGTTATCATTAAGAGAATTGCAAAATACTGAGAATATTTTTTTTGATTATTTTTAAATAATGAAATTTTTGATTTTAAATTGCCATTGAGTTTCAAGAATGCAACAATTGATCCAGTGAATGTAATGGCGCCAATAACAACTCCGATTCCCATTTCAATTAAGCTTGCAGTTTTGATTTTTTTTCCTTCAACTATATTGAAAGATTCTGGCATCCATAAGGCGCTACAAGCAATAAAAACCGCAGCAAGACCTACTAAAGAATGAAATCCCGCGACAAGCTGAGGCATTGAAGTCATTTTAACTTTTTTAGTTATTGAGTATCCTATTGCTCCTCCAATAGCTATTGCTAAAATAATTTGTAATAAATTATGAACTTGGGGTAGAAAAAGAGTTGTTAATATAGCTATAATCATTCCAATAATTCCTAGGTAATTTCCTTTGCGAGATGTTTTGGGCGAAGATAGGCCATATAGAGACATTATGAATAAAACTGCTGAAACTAAGTATGATATAGCAATAAATGAGGACATTTTTTATTTAGTTAAATTATAAAATACCGCTTCTTAAGCAGTCATGAATATGAAGAACTCCCACAATTTTTTTATTATCAACAACAAATAAACTTGTTATTCTTTTTTTATTCATAATTAAGATTGCTTCAGCAACTAGCATGTTTTGTTCAACTGTTATCGGTTTTTTTGACATTACTAGAGTTGTATTTAGTTTATAAAATTTATCAGAAATATTTCTTCTTAAGTCACCATCGGTGATTATGCCAATTAATTGTTTATTTTTATCGATAACTCCAGTACAGCCAAGATGTTTTGAGGTCATCTCTAATATTGCTTGTTGTATATTATCTTTGTAACTAACTAAAGGAACTTCATTATTTTTTCGCATTAGATCTGCGACTTTTAAAAAGGTAGCTCCTAATTTTCCTCCGGGATGAAAAATATTGAATTTTTCTGAATTAAATTTTTTTGCCTCAATTAAACATGAAGCAATTGCGTCTCCTAAAGCTAACATCATAGTTGTTGAGGTTGTAGGAGCGTTAATTTTATTTGCCTCAGGTATTGCTGGAAGAATTAATGCTATGTTGCTAACTTTAGCAAGTTCTGAATCATTTTTACGAATAATACCAATAATTGGAATTTCAAATCTTTTGCAATAATAGATGATATCTCTTAATTCTTTGGTTTCTCCAGAATTTGATAATAAGATGACAATATCTTGTGAGCTTATCATGCCAAGATCACCGTGGCTTGCTTCGCTTGGATGAATAAAGAAAGATGGAGTTCCTGTTGAAGCTAAAGTTGCGGCAATTTTATTAGCAATATGTCCAGACTTGCCCATGCCACTTAGGATGACTTTGCCTTTACATTTAATAATTGTATCAATGGCTTGATAGAATTTTTGGTCAAAAAAATTAATAAGCGATTTAAGTCCTTTGATTTCAGTTTCAATGGTTTTTTTAGCAATTGAAATAAACAGATCTTTTTCTTTCATTTTTTAAAAACAAATAGTTTTATAAAACTTACTTATGTATTTTATAGTAATACCAAATCCAATCTTTAAAAGTTTTAAAAAAAATTAAAATTCTAACTTCATATTTTTGGCTAAAAATCTCTAAAAAATTTTTCAGTCGCGCTAAAGCGAGCGACACGAGCCTCAGCTGTATGAATATACAGCTTCATTTTTTAAAAATTTTTATCTCAAAAATCGTGTCGTTGCCCTAGGGCACGACTGGCAAAAATATTTTGTTATAATTTTATTTAAAGATTGGATTTGGTATAAAATCTTATCAATAAATATTTAATTTTAAACAATGACTTTAACTAAAGAGCAAATTTTAAAAGAATTTTTTGATTGTAAAGCAATTTTAAATGGACATTTTATTCTTTCATCTGGTTTACATTCAGATACTTATATTCAATGTGCTAGGGTATTGATGCAACCAAAAACTTCACAAATATTATGTTCGGAGTTAGCTGGAAAAATTTTATCTATATTCGGCAATAATTTTGCTGATATCGTTGTTTCTCCTGCTATGGGAGGAGTGGTAATAGGATATGAAATGGCAAGGCAGTTAAATATTCCAGCAATATTTTGTGAAAGAGTTAATGGTCAATTTGAATTTAGAAGAGGATTTGAACTCAATAAATCAATGCGAGTATTGGTTGTTGAAGACGTTATTACCACAGGAAAATCTTCACTTGAAACTTTTGATTTGATTAATAAATTTAATGCTAAAATAGTTGCCGAATGTTGTTTAGTTAATAGGTCTGGTGATGCCGATTTACAAAACAAATTGCAAGTTCCAGTAATTTCTTTAGTAGATATTAATGTAAAAACTTTTGATGAAAAAAATATTCCTGACGAATTAAAACATGTTCCTGCTGTCAAGCCTGGAAGTAGATTCATTAAAAATTAATTTTTTAAAAACCGTGAATAATACAATATCCTTAAAAATTGAAAAAAATGGTGTAGCAAATTTAATTTTTGATATGCCAAATGAAAAAGTTAATAAACTCTCTAAAGTTGTTTTAGAGGAGCTCGAAAAAGCAATCAATGTTATAGATGGAAATAAAGCGATTAGAATTTTAATTATTACCTCAGCCAAAAAAGATATATTCATTGCCGGAGCTGATATTAACGAAATAAGGTCTATTAACAATCAAGATGAGGCTTATAGCAAAGTTTCTCAAGGTCAAAAAATAATTAGTAAAATTGCCAAGTTAAAAATTCCAACTATTGCTGTTATAAATGGTGCGTGTTTAGGGGGTGGTTTAGAGCTTGCTTTAGCTTGCGATCATCGCGTTGCGGTAATTAATAAAAAAACTTCTTTGGGTCTTCCAGAGGTTAATCTCGGTATAATTCCTGGATTTGGCGGTACACAAAGATTGCCAGAGTTAGTTGGTTTAGAAGAATCATTAAAGATTATTTTAACTGGTAAGCCAGTTGATGCTAATAAGGCTTATAGAATAGGATTAGTAGATGAAATATTTCATGAAGAATTTTTAGAAGAAAAATTAACCAAATTTGTTTCTGAGATAATTACCAATGGTGAAAATAATTTATTTATAACTAAAAAAACTAAAGCACAAAAAAAACGCTTTATTTTTGAATCATTGCTACTCACAAAATATGCTATTTTTTATTATGCTAAAAAAAATTTATGGCAAAAAACCAAAGGACAATATTTAGCACCTTTTGTAGCTTTAGATGTAATAGCAAAAACCTATGGTAGAACTTATGGTAAAAATGGCTATGAAATAGAATTAAAAGCTTTTTGTGATCTAGTAGTTGGAAGAATTTCTAAAAATCTAATTGAATTATTTTTTACTAACGAACAAATAAAAAAAGATAATGGAATTGATTACGATCTAGATTCAAAAGACATTAAAAATGCAGCACTCTTGGGTGCGGGAGTTATGGGCGGAGGGATTGCGTGGTTATTTGCTAATAACAATATCTCTATTCGAATTAAAGACATCTCACAAAAAGCTATTGCTCTAGGTTATAATCAGATATTCTCCATATTCAATCAACTAAAGAAAATTAAAAAATTAAATAATGAACAAGTAAATATAAAAGTTTCAAATGTTACTTCTGGAACCGATTATACGGGTTTTGAAAATACTGATATAGTTATTGAAGCTGTAGTTGAAAATATTGCTGTTAAAAAAAATGTCTTATCCGAATTGGAGAATTATATTAAAACAGATACGATTGTAGTTTCAAATACTTCCTCTCTTTCTATTAATGAAATGAGCTGTGCTTTAAAAAATCCAGAAAGATTCGCTGGTATGCATTTTTTTAATCCTGTTAATCGCATGCCATTAGTTGAGGTAATAAGGGGGCAAAAAACTTCTGATGAGACTATTGCAACAGTTGTAAAGCTTTCAAAAAAATTAGGAAAAACCCCTATTGTAGTTAAAGATGTTGCTGGATTTTTAGTTAATAGAATTTTATTAACATATATGAACGAAGCGGGATATATTTTTCAAGAGGGTGGAGATATAAATTTGATAGATTCGGTAATTGAAAAATTTGGAATGCCAATGGGTCCATTCTTTTTAGCTGATGTCGTAGGAATTGATATTGGTGTTAAAGTAGCTAACTCGCTTGAAGATTCTTATGGTAAAAGGATGAAAGTTGCTGATATATTAAATGAAATATATAAAAATAAAAATTTACTTGGTAAGAAATCTAACAAAGGTTTTTACTTATATGATAATGCTGGAAATAAAACTTCAATAAATGGAGAAATTTACTCAATTTTAGATAATTTAAAAAATAAAATTAGTATAAAAAAATTCGATATTGATGAAAATGAAATCCTAGATCGTTGCTTATTAACAATGGTTAATGAGGCTTCAAAATGTTTAGAGGAGGGTGTAGTAAAAAATTGTCGATATCTTGATATGGCAATGATAATGGGAACAGGATTTCCAGCTTTTCATGGAGGGTTATTAAAATATGCTGACCATTATGGTATTTCTAATGTTGCTGAAAAACTAAAACTATTTAATAAAAAATACGGTGACAGATTTGCTGTAAGTGATTTGTTAATTAAGATGTCAAAAAATAATCAAAATTTTTATAATTAAAATACTAGTTCATATATTTGTGAAGAATTTTTATTTAAAATGTGATACCAATTATCATTTTAAAATAAACATTCTTCACAAAAATTTTTAGATAAAACTAGATTTTTTAGCAAAAATTTTAAAGAAGATGTTTATAAAATTCTTTAGTATAATTTAAAATGATAATTGGTATTAGATGATATGAATATAATTTTTAAAAGGCTGTTCTATAGTTAATATAGCTTAGGTAATCGTTATTTGGACTTTTAATATTAAATGCATCTTTTTGGACAATAAAGTTAAATCCAATCTGTGAGTAATTATCTAAATTTTTACTATAAAAAATTTCATAATTTTTTTCTTTGCCAATTGGAACTAAAGATGAAGTACCCTTTTTTCTGATTATATCACCATTTTCATTAACTGCTATTGGTATATCGTAATCTACATTGCCTTTGTATACTCTCATTGGTTCTGTGTATCCAATTCCCATAATTCCATTAAAAAACTTATCATAACTTAAGCCAAATGAAAGACTTTTGCTTCTAACATTGCTAAAATTACGAAATATTCCGAATTGATTACCCTTTATTTTAGAAAAACCTTCGGCAATAGAGCTATGAAAAGATATATGATCTGTTAAGTTATGTTTTGAAGAAATCTTAAAATATGGTGTTTTTACATTATTGTTGCTTGAAAATGCCCCAGAGCTTTTTGAATTTAAAATGTTATTATTAAATTCTGATAATTCTCCAGCTGATAATAAATAGTTGCTACTAGAAGATGGGCTTAAGAATAAATTAAAATCAATGCTTTCATTTTCTCTTTTGTTCTGAAAATTTTTATAGTTAAATAAATTATTATCAAAAGATGTTTGATAAGAAAGTTTGATAGTTAATTTTTTGTCAATTATGTCTTGTTTTAAAAAGAATTGGCTGAATTTACGAGAATTAAAATTATTATTTATTTTTGTTGAGCTATTGAAAAAAGATTGAAAAGGGTTGGAAGCAATA
>CAMASZ010000085.1 GCA_945861125.1 Rickettsia typhi
GAAATAAGCCAATAAATCTTTCTCAAAATATTTATCTTTTATTAAATCTGAAACAAGAATTTGATTGTATACCTCCATTTTTGAATAAGCCAACATAACACAAAGCTCACAACGTGTTAAACCTGTTTTATCGTTTTGTTTTTTTTCAATTTCTTTTCGATTTGGTAAAAATTCTATAGCGCGATTTAGCAAACCTAAAGACTCCTGACGATCTAAAAAGCTAGATTGATCACCTAATAAATAATGACCTTGATAATGAGCGATTGATATAGCCTGAGTTTGCAATCTGTTATCCGATAACACTAAAGAAGAAACTTCTTGAGTCATTGATTCAAGAATCTTATTTCTTTTTTCCAAGGAAATTTTATTAGAACGCATTGCTGTTGTAAGAGCAATTTTGATGTTTACTTCATGATCTGAACAATCAACTCCTGCGGAGTTATCCATGGCATCAGTATTTATTTTACCACCTGAATTTGCATATTCTATGCGACCTTTTTGAGTAAAACCAAGATTTCCACCCTCTCCTACCACTTTACACTTTAATTCAGAACCATTAACTCGAAGAAAATCATTAGTTTTATCACCAACATCTTGATGGGATTCTTCGCTTGATTTAACGTAAGTTCCGATTCCGCCATTCCATAATAAATCTACTGGAGCCTTTAAAATTAGATTAATTAGTTCATTTGGGGTTAACTCATCTTTTTCAATCTTTAAACTTTCCTTAACTTCTGGTGAGATATTAATAATTTTAGCAGATCTTTCAAAAACACCACCACCTTTAGATATTAGAGATTTATTATAATCTTGCCAAGTCGAACGCGGTAAGTTAAAAATTCTTTGACGCTCCTCAAAAGACTTTTGCGAATTAGGATTTGGATCTAAAAAAATATGCAGGTGATTAAAGGCAGCGATAAGTTTAATGTGCTTGGAAAGCAACATACCATTGCCAAAAACATCTCCCGATAAATCACCTATTCCAACTACAGTAAAATCTTGTTTTTCGATATTGATTCCAATTTCATGGAAGTGTCTCATTACAGAAATCCAAGCTCCTTTAGCAGTAATGCCCATCTTCTTGTGATCATATCCAGCTGATCCACCAGAAGCAAAGGCATCGCCAAGCCAAAAATTATAATCTAAAGATACTGAATTTGCTATATCAGAGAAAGTAGCAGTACCTTTATCTGCAGCAACTACGAGATAAGGATCTGCAGAATCGTGAATTATAACATTATTTGGATGAACAATTTTATTATTAACAACATTATCAGTAATATCTAATAGGCCACGTAAGAATATTTTATAACACTCTATTCCTTCTTTTTGTATTTCATCTCTGTTCATTTTACTCAAATCATTTTTTAAAACAAATCCACCCTTAGAGCCAACTGGAACTATTACAGCATTTTTTGTCATTTGTGCCTTCATTAGACCAAGAACTTCGGTTCTAAAATCTTCTTGGCGATCAGACCACCTTAAACCACCTCTTGCAACTTTTCCACCTCTTAAATGAATTGCCTCAACTCGAGGGGAATAAACAAATATTTCAGCATATGGAACTGGTAAAGGTAAGCCCAAAACTTCTTTTGAATTAAATTTAAACGATAAATATTCTTTAAATTTATTATCTTTATTTGACTGATAGTAATTAGTTCTGGTGGTTGCATCAATAATGCTTAATATTCTTCTGATAACCGAGTCTTCGGTTGAGTCTTTGATATTATTAAGCTCTTCTTTAATTTTATTTGAAAGCTTGGCAACATCATCTTTTCTTTGTTTAATTGTAGTATCTAACTTGGGATCAAATTTAATTTCAAATAATTTTACTAAATTTTTGGTTATTTCAATATGCTTACAAAGAACTTCGGCAATATATAATTGGTTATATCTAAAACCAATTTGATATAGATATTTAGAATAAGCGCATAACATGTAAACTTTCTTCCAGTCTAGTTCAGCTCTGATAACCAATTTATTTAAGAAACCCGTATTTATAATTCCACTCAAGTTAAGTGCTATAGACTCCTCAAAATACTCTTTAATTTTTGGATTAACTGTGATAGAAAAATTTTTTGACAAATTTAAGTAAAAATAATGAATCCAAACTTTTTTAGTAGAAATATTTTTTGCATCTTCCGTAACATTAACATTATAAGTATGTTCTTGAATTACATTACAGCCAAAACTTTCTAGAATTGGCATTATTGATGACAAGGTTATTTTCTGATTTGGAGAATAAATTTTTAAACTAACTATATCTTCTTTAATATTTTCTTTGGTTTGATGTAAATTAAAAAGTATCGATTTTTTTTCAAAACATTTTTCAATTATAGAGATATCTTCTGAAGCAACTTCAGCACTAAATCTATCTATGTAACTTACTGAGAAAGCATCCTTATATTTTGAATAAAGGAGAATTCTTTTTTCATCGTCAAATTTAGAGCGGATTGATTCATATAAATCATCACTCCATACTTTTGTCATATCAAATATTTCTTTTTCAATTTTTTTTTCATTGATTTTTGGAATACCATTTTCAGTTCTAATAATCACATGAAATCTAGTCAGATTTGAATCATTAACCAGAATAAATGAGTCAGCAATCTCACCATTGTATATTTCACATAGATATGCTTTTATCTTTTCTCTAAAACTAGAATTACTGTGATCGCGAGGAATGAATATTAAACAACTTACAAATCTTGAAAATTTATCTTTTCTTGCAAAAAATTTAATCATCGATCTACCAGCTATAGCAACAATCCCGGTTGCATTTTTTAGTAAATCTTCTTCATCAATTTGAAATAATTCATCTCTAGGATATTCTTCAAGAGTAGAGATAAGATCTTTATAGTTATGACCATTCTTGGTATATTTAGATTTAGTTATTACGTTGTTGATTTTTTTTCGAATTAGCGGAATATCAAAAACACTGGTAAAATAAATTGAGGATGTAAACATTCCTATAAAACGAAACTCACCGATTACCTTTCCTTGTGGAGAAATTTTTTGAACCCTAATTCTTTCAGCATTAGTAATTCTATGAATTCTAGAACGATATCTAGATTTTAGAACCTCAATAACATATGGTTTTTTAACCGATTCAGAAACTTCTTGATGTGAAGAATTAACAACCTCTGGCTTAAAATCTTTGTCTTTGGATTTAAAAATACCATAACCCTCAATTTTTGAGTCAACAAGTTGGTAATTTTCTTTATCAATTTTTTCAATATCAAATTCTTTAGCACCTAAGAAAATAAAGTTTCCGTTAATAATCCAAGAAATAAAATTTTTTAGTTCTTTTATTTCCTCTAAATCATTTACTAAACCTCGGGCATTATCAATTTGATTCATCGCTTTATTGGCAAGTGCAATCATTGGCTTCCAATCTAAAACAACCAACAATAAGTTATTAAGTATTTTTAGAATTGATTCTTGAATAACTTTGATTTCGGTTTGATGAGTAATTTTTTGAATGTGTAATTGAATTATTGATTCATTAGAAGATTGTTTATCTTCAGAAAAATCAATTAGATTACCTTTTTTATCGCGATTAACTGAAATTATTGGGTGAATTACATTTTTAATTTTAATTCCCTGTTTATCAAGATAGGCAACTATTGAGTCAACAAGGAATGGCATATCATCATTAATAATATCGATCAAGGTGTAAGAAATTTCAAATCCTTCAACTTTTAGGGTAGGATTATAAACTCTAATTTTGATTTGATTAGAATTTCTGGTGGTAAAAAAATTAAAATTAGAAATTACATTATTTGCCAACTCATCTGCTGAGTAATTTTCAAAGTCAGAGTTTTTATTCTCTGAATAAAAATTTTCTATAAAAAAATTTAATTTTTTATTACTAAAATTTTTAATTTTATTTTTCTTTTCAGAAATACTAATAATTTCTTTAATAATATTTTGCATAAAAGAACGGTTTTATTTTTTAACTAAAGTAACAACCATCTGCATACCCTCTAATCTTGGATTAACTTCTGGTTTTGAAAAATCTTGAGTATCAATTAAAATATTTTGCATCATTTTTTCAGCTAGGTCACGGTGAGTAATTTCACGCCCTTTCATTTTAACGCTTATTTTTACTTTATTACCCTTAGTTATAAATTCCTTAGTATGGCGAATTTTTGTATCATAATCACCTTTTCCAATATTTATTGACATTTTAACCTCTTTAACTTCTACAACTTTTTGCTTTTTTTTAGCATCCGCTATCTTTTTTTGAAACTGGTATTTTAGTTTGCCAAAATTTGATATTTTGCAAACTGGAGGACTAGCATTTGGAGAGATTTCAACAAGATCTAAGTCAGATTCTTTTGCTAATTTTATACCCTCATGAACCGGAACTATACCAATCATTTTACCATCTTTATCAATCAACCTTATTTGTGGGGCTTTGATTTGCTCGTTAATACGAAATATGTTATTATCTGAACTCACTTATTTATGTTAATTGTTAATAAAATTTGTTAATTAAACTAAAATTATCACGCCATTTTGATTTATTTTGATTTTTTGAATATGTACTTATGGAGCCAACAAAATCAAAAATCTATAAAAATTGCAAATTTAGTTTTTTCAAGAGGCTATGATATATAATACCATTTCCCATTTTAATTATACTAAAGAATTTTATAAGCATCTTCTTTAAAATTTTTGCTAAAAAATCTAAAAGACCTTATGTTGTATGGGTATACAGCATTTCATTTTTTAACTCTTTTATCTAAAAATTTTTGTGAAGAATTTTTATTTTAAAATGGGAAATGTTATAATAAAAGATACATAACTAAAATTCAACTTATGAAATTTTGATGGTGTTTAAAAGAAAAAAAGCTTCTAAATTCAATAAAATCAAACCTTAGATTGTATTTTTGAAATTTAGGATTTTTAGCAATAAAATAGTTGGCCGCCCATTTAACTCTTTGAATCTGCTTTGACCTAAGAACCTCTTCAATATTTATTTTTAACCTACGAGCTTTGACTTCAAAAAAAATAATTTCCGATGATTTGGTGGCGATAATATCAATTTCACCGTAATGACATTTAAATCTCCATTTAAGCAAATTATAACCCTTTAAAAATAGCAAGATCACTATAAATTTTTCAGCAAATATTCCATATTTATAATTTTTTTTGCCTTTATTTTTTTGCTTTTTTTTTATCATTGTCATTAATTAGCTTTAAAACTATCTTATAAATTTCTTTTTTATTTATACCGTATATAAAAGAAATCTCAGTTGAAATATCTTTGGCAGACTTATTTTGTTTTAATAGTTTTTTAATGTTTTCTATTATTTCGTCTTTACTTAAATCTAAATTATCGCTTTCGTTTTTTTGAATTATAATAACAAACTCACCTTTTAGTTTATCTGGGTTTTTATTAAAAAAATCAATTACATATTCTATCTTACCAAAAATTACCTCTTCATGAATTTTAGTAATTTCCTTGACAACTGAAACTAATATTTCATTATCATTTATCTTATTAACTATTTCGAGAGTTTCTAGACATCTATTGGCTGATTCAAAAAAAATTGACGAATAGTTTGACGGAGTATTTTTAATTATTTTTTCTTTTTGAACTCCTGAATTTGGTAAAAAACCTAAAAATAAAAATTGATTACAAGCTATTCCAGAAATTGATATTGCGCTAGTTAGAGCTGAAGCACCAGGAACTGAAATGATTTTTT
>CAMASZ010000086.1 GCA_945861125.1 Rickettsia typhi
ACCATTAATTAAAGTTGGATTATAAGCACCATTTTGAGTAATCACTAAAGCACCACCGGATTTGATATTAGCGTTGGCGTATAGTTGGGTTATATAATTATATTTTTCAGAGTGGTAGTTCCATTTACCGCCACCCCAATAATTCCAATCACTTAATCCTTTTAAATGCCAATCCCACTTTCCTACATAATGCTCTCTTATTGCAGAATAAACATAGTGCGAAGTATTGTATAATGTATTAGAATTGATATTAAGATTTTTTGCAGCAAGAATTGAACTACCATCATTGTTTAAAACATTTGATTGAATAATTGTGTTACCACCAGAAGATATCTTTGACTCAATGCCATTAACTCCATAAAAATCATATTGTATCGCATCATATCTTACAGTTTTGTAAGGTGCATAATTAGCAATCAAAACCCCATTAGGATTTTGCCAAGCAAAGCTAGTTCTAGTGTTATTAACGGTGCCAGCATTAATAATTAAATCACCATTATAAGTTTCAATTCTTCCTGAAATATTTTCAACTAAACCAGTTTTTTCAAAAGCAGAATTTCTACGAATATATAAATTTCGATCAGCGTAAATATCAGCATTAAGATTATAAAAATGATTAGCTACATTAAAAGTTGCATCATTACCACTCCAAATTAATGCGGTTTGATAATTATATAAACTATCAGAAATATTAGCTGTTAAATTATTTGCAACTGAAATTTCACCGAAATTTAGCAAATCATCAGCAATATTTAATGTTAGATTATTTTTAGCAGTAAGAATCGAGCTTTGAAGATTGTTGTAAAATATACCTCTATCAACATTTATTGTTGTTTGATCATTGCCACCAATAATATTTTTATAATTACTAATTGAGCCATTTTTTGCAGTAAGAGTTAAATTGGTAGTAGCTGATATAGTTCCATAATTATAGATGCTACCTTGCGCTATAAAATCAATATAACTTCCCGCTGCTAATTGAACGTTGCTATTATCTCTATCATTGTAACCATTAACAATAACGCCACTACCAAAAATATTAGAGTCGCCAGTGGCGTTTAATTTAATAAAATCATAGGCCTTAACATTACCATAATTATAAATGTTATTAGCAGTAATATCGATATCCGAAGCAGTTATTTCGCCATAATTAACATAATCAACATTACCAAGATTTAAATTAATTTTTGCAATTGATAGCAATGCTCCAAGGTAATTATTAAAATCTATTTTGTCATTTTTATAAGCTAAAACCGTAGCTGATCTGCCACCAATAAACCCAGAATTATTATTTAAGTAATCAGTATATAAATTTAATTTACCATTCACAGAAACAATTCCTGATAATACCGCTGAATTTACAACTTTAGTACCAGCATTATCAATAGTTAAAGCTCTAATATTAAGATCATTATTGGCAGAAATTAATGAGTTATTTTGATTAAAAATATTATCACTAATTACTTCTAATTTATCGATAGCTTTAATATTACCTTTATTGTTAATGTTTTTGGCCTCAATATTACCAATATTTCCAGCAATAATATTATTGGCATTGGCTAGTATAGATAACTCAAGATCTAAATCTTGACTTGATTGTATTAAATTTTTATTACTCAACTCCAAAGCAGTGATGGCAATATTTTGATCTGCCAAAACTTTACCATAATTTTCTATTGCCGAATTACTGTTAATTTTTAAATCACCAAGAGAGCTTATAATGCCTGCATTTTCAAAATTGTTAGCTAAATTAAAATTTAGATTATTATTGGCAAAAATTTCACCATAATTTTTTGCTAATGATAGTTTTAAATCAAGATTTGAGCTGGTTAAAATTGATCCAGAATTTATAAAAGATGTTGAAGAGAAAATTTCTAAATCATTTTTAGAATATAAATTTCCAGTTTTTTGATTATCAAAAAAATCAGAATTTATTTTTGCTTTATCGAAAAATTTTATTGCACCCAAATTAATGAAGCTTTTTGAAGAAAGCTCAGCAATTGAAGAATTTTCTATGTTGCCAGAGTTAGTGATTAAATTTTTAGCAATAATTTTTAATTGATCTAAGCCAATAATATTGCCTAAATTATCAATATCATTGCTTTCAATTGTTATATTTTTATCAGAATATAAATATCCTGAATTATTAATATTCAAATCATTAGCAATATCTAAATAATTTTTAGTATAAATAATTCCCAGATTAATTAAGGAAGAAGAATCGATTTTTATGTTATTATCAGCAATAATTTCGCCATAATTATTTAAATTTTTTATATTGTTAAATAAGTCATTCTTAGCAAATATTACGCCACCATTTTGATTATTAAGCTCTGCACTATTAATGGTTAAATCATTGTCAGAAATCATTAAGCCTTTATTATCAATAAACTCGGCTTCTATGAAAATATTTTTTGCTTTAATATTAGAATTATTAAAAAAATTTAAGCTTGACGAACTATTGATTTTATTGGTTGCAACAATTTCTCCAAAATTAGCAAAATTTAAAGCTTTTATTTCAATATCCGAGGCTTTTAATTTTCCAAAATTTTGTAAATCATTTTTGATTGCAAGATTAACAGATTTTAACAATGAAGCTATAATTATATCAGAATTATCATCAACAAAATAATCCTTGTTGAAGCTTGATAATAAAGGATTTAAACCCAATTGCAAACTGTTGGCAGAAATTTTTATATCACCATTAGCTAAAATTTTAGCATAATTATTAATTATTGAATTTCCTTCTATGGTAATGTTTTCAACCGCAGAGATATTGCCATAATTTTTTAAACTATTATTAATATCAAAATTTAAAGACCTATTAGAATAGATTGTAGCATTTTTATGATTGGAAAATGAATTTAATTTAAATATAGAATCATTAACACTATGAGTTTTGCCATTATTAATAAATGAATTTCCATCAAAAATTAATTGATTATAAGCAATAATATTGCCGTAATTATTGACTTGATCATTATTAATAAATTGTAAATTTTGATGAGCTGAAATTTCTGCTTCTGTTTCATTGATTGACCCGTTATTAACCTCTTTTGCAGTAATTGCTAAATCTTTTTTGGAAGAAATTACGCCAAAATTATTTAAAACATTTTCAAGATTAATTTTATAATTATCATCAGAATATATTATTGCTTGTTTGTTATTGGTTAAATTTTTTCCAGAAAAAAATAAAAAATTCTGCCCATAAATCTTTCCAAAATTATCAGTATGGTTAATATTGGAAATTCTAAAATCTAGCGCCTCTGCTATTCCATAATTATTGAATCTATCAATATTTTTCAAATTTAAATTATAAGCCGATATTTCTCCTAAATTACTAAAATTATTTGCTTTAATTTCAATATTTGAAGCTGAAATTTTAGCATTTGAATTAAGTGAATTAAGGTTTGCGTTGCTATTAATATTAATATTTTGATTGGCTTCAATTTTATTATAATAGACATCGCCATTAGCGCTGATATTAATTGATTGCGAAGCTAAAATTTCATTCTCCATTTTAACACCAACGCCATTTTTATTAGCAATAATAAATATTTGTCCAGCGTTTATTTTTGCTAATGCCGAAGCATCAATCGCAAAAACTGGGTCAGTATTGTTTTTTGAATTATTACCAGAAATATTCTTTTGATCATAATCATATTTTCCTTCGCCACTTTGAATTGTTACAGAATTATCTTTTGAACCGTAAATTGCCCCTAAAAGCTTAATAGATGAGGCAATAATCTCAGTAGAATTATTTCTTGTAGCATCAAGTCCAAGTGATTCAATAGTAATTAACGGAACATAAAGATTAGGATTAGTTTGTTCTTTTACGTTAAAATTATGTTTATTATTATCAAAACTACTACTGCCAGCAACCATCAGAAGCCTAGAGGTGTTTATGAAGCCACAGCCGTTGCAAATTATACCATTGGGATTGGCAAAAATTAAATTGGCATCTTTTCCAGCAATTTCAACATAGCCCAAAAGCTTTGAAACATTGGTAGAACTAACTTCGTTAAGAATAGTGGTAGCACTACCCGAAGCAACAAGATTTGGATTAACATTAACTAAGCCACCAATTTGAGTTGCAACAACAGCATTAGGGCCACTGCCAGCAGTAGGATTATTTCCAGAAAAATTATTAATAATTTGTCCAGAAACATTAACATTGTAATCATTATATTTATTAACTGACCATCCTGAAGAGTCTGGAGTGGCAATATTGATTTGATCAATTCCAGAAGCAGTTTGGGTTATCTGAGTATTAGTGGTTCCATCGGGAGTAATTGGAAGATCGCCTGCGTAAGCACAGGAAGTGAAAACTAGCAGAGATTGTTCAAAAAACAGTGCTAATATTGCGAATAATGCAAAAGAATTTCTTAGAAAATTGATTGCCATAATGAATTTTAAAAATCATAAATTTTTGTGGCAAAAAATTTTTTAATTTATCTGCATTATTATAACTTCTTTGAACTTTGTTATTAATAATAATTGGGCTTAGATTAGCTAAGGAGTTGAATTTTGATTCAAAATGAAACTTAAAAGTGGAAATGGTATTAGTTACTTTTTTCAAGTTGATATGCATCATGAAGCACTCTAACCGCCAATTCGCCATATTCTTTAGCAATTAGAACTGAAATTTTAATTTCTGAAGTAGAAATTAATAAAAGATTAATTCCTTTTTGAGCAAGAGTTTTAAACATTGTATGAGCAACGCCAGAATGACTAATCATACCAACGCCAATTACTGAGATTTTCGCAATATTATCATCAATCTTTAACTCCGAAAATTTTACATCTTGTTTTATTGAGTTAATCGCCAATTTAGCTCGCTCTAACTCTTCTTTAGTGGTAGTAAAAGTAATATCAATAAATTTTCCATCGGCAGAAATATTTTGCACTATCATATCAACATTAACTTCTTTTTGAGCAAGAGCTCCAAAGATTGTGGCTGAAAGACCGGGATGGTCAGGCATTTTCATTAGAGTTAAGCGCACATCATTTTTGCTATAACTAATTCCAGTAATTAAACGACGTTCCATAATTTCCTCATTATTATTGATTAAAACTGTTCCTGAATTTTCATTAACTTCATCAAAAGATGATAAAACTCTAACTCGCACGTTGTGAGCCATAGCCATAGCTACCGAACGGGTTTGTAAAACTTTTGATCCGCTATATGCCATTTCAAGCATTTCTTCATAGGTAACTTTTTTTAAGCGACGCGCTTTATCAGTAATGCGCGGATCAGTGGTATAAACACCATCAACATCGGTGTAAATATCGCATAAATCGGCCTTAACCGCTGCGGCAATTGCTACTGCAGAAGTATCAGAACCTCCACGACCAAGCGTAGTTATTCGATTGGTTTTTTGATAAATACCCTGAAAACCAGCAATTACAATGACATCATAATTTTTTAAGGTTTTAAGTAAAAAGTCTCCGTCTATTTCTTCAATACGAGCCTTACTGTGAACTGCATCGGTTTTAACTGGAATTTGCCAACCTAAGAATGATCGAGCTTTGTATCCTATTGATTGCAACTCAAGAGCAAGTAGGCCACAAGTAATTTGCTCTCCAGTGGCAACAATAGAATCATATTCAATTAAGGAATCATTCTCAATTAAAGATGAAACTTGATTGCAATATTCAACTAATTGATTAGTAACGCCCGACATTGCCGAGACAACAACAATTA
>CAMASZ010000087.1 GCA_945861125.1 Rickettsia typhi
GTTTCTGCTATAACCCTTTTTTTTCCCATTTTTTTTGCAAGTAAAATTTGACCTATACAGTTATTTATTTTATGGGAACCCGTATGATTTAGCTCATCTCTTTTTAAATAAATTTTTGCTCCACCGATATTCTCGGATAATTTCCTTGCATAGTATAGGGGGCTTGGTCGACCTACAAAATTTTTTAAATAATAATTAAATTCTTCATGAAATTTTTTATCATTTTTTAATTTTTTATAAGCCTGCTGCAATTCTAAAACTGCTGGCATAAGTGTTTCTGCAACATATGAGCCACCAAATTCACCGAATTTTCCTTGATTGTTGGGTTGATTATATTTTTTTGACATTTTTTTAGATAATTCAATCTTGATAGCGCTTTATTTTCAAAGCATAAATAGCTATAGCATTTCTTGCCTTTAAATTTAATAGATAATTTTAAAACATGTTTGTTTATTAAGGAAATACTCATAAATCTTAACTTTTGCTGTCATTAAATCAATAGCTTAACAGAAATTTTTAACCTAAAAATTAATCAATATAACAAAATATTATTTAACAAAATATTGTTGGTTGACATTTCCAAATTATTTATTAATTTTTCCATTAAATTCCATTTTTTTCCAAAAAAATCCAATTTTTTCCATGGCACTTTTTATTTCAACATTTACTAATAAAGTAGATTCTAAAGGCAGGGTTTCTGTGCCTGCGCAGTTTCGAACTTCTTTAGTTAATGATGGATATTCAGCAATGATAATTTACGAATCTTTTATTAATGATTGTATAGAGGGTTGTGATATTGAAAGAATAAAAAAATTATCAGAATCAATTGATAATCTTGACCCTTTTTCAGAAGAAAGAGATGCCTTTGCAACCACGGTTTTAGGTGGCTCTGTTCAAGTTTCTATTGATAATGATGGCAGGGTTATTATTCCTGAAAAATTGCTAAAAAAGGCCAAAATTAAAGATAATGCTGTCTTTGTTGGTAAGGGAACAACTTTTGAAATTTGGGAACCTAAGAAATTTGATGAATATATGGCTAAAGCTAAAACCGAAGCTAAGGCAAAAAGAAATTTATTAAGATTAAATAAATGAATATAACAGAATTCCACAAACCAGTAATGTTAAATGAAGTCTTGAGCTATCTATTACCAAAGGATAATGAAATTTACTTAGATGGAACCTTTGGCGCTGGCGGTTATTCAAAAGCTATTTTAAATTTAGCAAAATGTTCAGTTATCGCTATTGATAGAGATGATTCAGTAAAAAAATTTGCCAGTTTATTGTCTGCTGAATTTGGGAATAAATTTATTTTTGAAAATAACAAATTTTCTAACTACGGCGAAGTTTTGAGTAAAAATAATATTTCTAAAGTCGATGGCATGATTTTTGATATTGGAGTTTCTTCTATGCAATTAGATGAAAAAGAGCGCGGTTTTTCATTTGACTCTGATACAAAATTGGATATGAGAATGGATAAAAATCAAAGTCTAAGTGCTTTTGAAGTAATTAATAACTTAAGTGAAATTGAATTAGCAAAAATAATTAAAGATTATGGTGATGAACCAAAAGCAAGAGCTATAGCAAAAAAAATAATTTATACTAGAGCAAAAAATCAAATCAATAGCTGTAAGGAATTAGCTAATATTGTTAGATCTTTTTACAAAGGATATTTTAAAACCGATCCAGCAACTAAAACATTTCAAGCCGTAAGAATTTATGTAAATCAAGAATTAGATGAATTAAAAAAAGCTTTGGATGCTTCAATTAATTTTTTAAAAAAAGATGGTCGCCTTATTGTGGTTTCTTTTCATTCTTTAGAAGACAAAATTGTAAAAAATTTTTTAAAAGATAATTCAGGAATCGCCTTATCAGTATCAAGATATGAACCAGAAATTGATAAAAAAAATATCAAAAAAAACTTTTTAATTAAAACTCGATCTGCAATTAGCCCAAGTGAAAATGAAATTATTCAAAATCCGCGCGCTCGTTCAGCAAAAATGAGAGTGGCTATAAAAATTTAGTATGACAAATATTATTAAAAAAATTCATATTCAATATTTAATTAATTCATCACTAATGGGAATGATTTTCTTAGCAATCCTTTTAATGAATATTATGCAATTTCAAGTTGAATCATTGCAAGATGAGGTGATTAAAACTAAAAATGAAATTTCTTCTTTTGAAGATGAAATAAGAATCCTTGAAGTTGAATGGGTTTATTTAACAAGACCAGAAAGATTAAGAAATATTGCTAATCGATATTTAAAAAATAATGATTATGCCTTAGCCAGTCAAATCAGAGATAGTGATGAATTTGAAAGGGTATATAATGCTAATTATACCATTTCTGCCAAATAATTGATAATATTATTAATTACAATTTATGTTTTATTTTTGGCTAAAAATTATAGCATTATACCAATCCTATCTTTAAATAAAATTATAACAAAATATTTTATACCAAATCCCATCTTTAAAAGTTTTAAAGATGGGATTTGGTATAAGTGATTGGTTGATCAAGAGTAGCAAACCCTCTCTTTCAATAAATTAGAATAAAATCAAATAATTTCGGCAATTAAACTACTTGGACGCGATTTTATAATTTTAACATCAACAATATTGCCAATATATTCTTGTATTAGATTCTCTTCAATATCAACTACAACAGATTGAAGCCAAGGACTTTTTCCCCATAATTGAATTTTAGAATTATTATTTTTAACAGATTTTGGTGCTTCTTTTTCAAATAACACTGCCATTCTTGTATTTTCAAATTTTTTATTAAATTCAATTTGTTGTTCGGTTAAAAGTTTTTGTAAAATTGCCAATCTTTGGTCTTTTATATTTTCAGGAATTTGATTTTCCGCCTCTGACGCTGGAGTTCCCGGTCGCATAGAATATTTAAAAGAATAGCATTGTGAAAAACCAATTTGTCGAACAAGGTCAATAGTATCTTCAAAATCCTTGTCAGTTTCACCAGGAAAACCAACAATAAAATCTGAGGACAAACCAATATCTGGTCTTGATTTACGAAGTTTTTCAATAATTTTAAAATAATCTTGCCTACTATGTTTTCTGTTCATTGCTTTTAAGACTGAATTTGAACCAGATTGAATTGGCAAATGAAGAAATGGCATTAATTTTTGATTATCACCATGAATATTTATTAAATCATCATCCATATCTTTGGGATGAGATGTGGTGTAGCGAATTCGCTCTACACCTTTAATTTTTGAAGCCTCATCAATTAATTTTGCTAAATTATTAATATTGCCATTTTCATCCAAACCATGATATGCATTAACATTTTGTCCCAAAAAATAAATTTCTTTTACGCCATTATTAACAGCATTTTTAACATCGGTTATTACTTTTTCAATCTGTCGAGAATATTCTGAACCACGAGTATAAGGAACTACGCAAAAAGTACAAAATTTGTCACAACCCTCTTGAATTGTTATAAAGGCACTTGCACTATTATTAGATTTAGATTGTGGCAATAAATCAAATTTCTCATTAGCAACGAAATCTAGATTTATTTGTTTTTTTTGATCACGAATAACTTTTCCAACCAAGTCTGGTAAGGTTTGATAACTTTCTGGTCCAACAATAATATCAACTATTTTTGATCTTTTAAAAATCTCTTCACCCTCAGCTTGAGCAACGCAACCAGCTACTGCAACTATCATTTGCTTTCCTTGTTGTTGTTTTTTTTCTTTAAAAGGTCTTATTCTGCCTAGATCTGAAAAAAGTTTTTCAGAGGCTTTTTCTCTAATATGACAAGTGTTTATAATAACCATATCTGCATCATCTACATCGTTAGAAATTTCATAACCAATTGCTTGCATTAAATCTTGCATACGATCGGAATCATATACATTCATTTGACATCCGTAAGTTTTTATGTGCAGTTTTTTTACCATATTTTTAACTTTTGTTTTTAAGTAAATCAGGACGATTTTTTTTAGTAATTTCTATAGCTTTTTCTTTGCGCCAATTAGCAATGTTTTTATGATTTCCAGATAGTAAAACCTCGGGAACATTTCTATCATGCCAAGATGCAGGTCTGGTGTAATGGGGATATTCAAGTAAGTTAAGATAATTACAATCTTCTTCAAATGAAAAAGACTCTTCATGTAAAGATTCTTCAGCCCCCAAAACGCCTTTAATATTTCTAATAATTGCATCTATCAAAACATAGCAAGCAATTTCACCGCCAGATACAATATAATCTCCAATTGATATTTCTTCAATCGCAAATTCATCTATTATTCTTTGGTCAATTCCCTCATATCGACCACATAAAATCATTATTTCAGATTCTTTAGCTAATTTTTTAGCATTTTCTTGTTTAAATACTTTACCCCTTGGTGAAAGATAAATTATTTTAGGATTATTTTCAGAAGAAATGTTTTTTTGAATAGCATTACCTATAACATCGGCCCTCATTACCATTCCGGCCCCACCACCATATGGAGTATCATCAACTGAACCCCTATTATCAAAAGCATAATCACGAATATCTATAGTATCAAGTGACCATATTTTATTTTTTAACGCTTCTCCAGTTATTGAAATGTCTAGCGGTCCTGGAAATAATTGTGGAAAAATTGTTAGTATCTTAAAATTAATCATAAATTATACCATTTTAACTTGAAAACAATCAATCTAGCAAAATATTTTGGAGATAAAAATGATGAAAAATGAGAGTTGTATAAACATACAGCTCAAGGCTTTTCAGCATTTTTATCCCAAAAGATGAAGCCAGATTGGTTAAGTTCAAAATGTAAGTTTTCAAGTTAAAATGGTATTACTTACATCTTGAAAGGGAAAATTGTTTTTAATCTTTGCGTTGCTTCGTAAACTTCTTGATTATTTCGAATCATTGAAAATCTAACATAACCTTCTCCATTTTGTCCAAAAGAACTTCCAGGAGACATTGCAACTCCAGCATCCAAAATCATTTTCTTACAAAAATCAAATGAAGAAAAATCAGCAAATTCTCGAGGCAACTTAGTCCAACAAAACATGCTTGCCTTAGGTTTATCAATATGCCAAGCTAATTCTTCAGCAAAGGTTTTAACAAAAAAATCAGCCCTATCTTTATATAAATTTCTTAAATTAGAAAGATAATTATCGCTCTTGCTTGATAAAGCAGATATAGCTGAAATTTGTAAAGGAGTAAAAGAACCGTAGTCAAGATATGATTTTATTTTATAAAGAGCATTAATCAAATCTTTATTTCCAACTGCAAAACCAATTCTAGCTCCAGCCATTGAGAAGCTTTTAGAAACCGAAGAAAACTCAATAGCTATGTCTTTTGCGCCTTTAATTTCTAGTATTGAATGCGGTTTATTTTTTTCATCAAAATAAATTTCGCAATACGCTATATCTGAAATTATGTAGATTTTATTTTTTTTACAGAAGTCAACCATTTCTTGATAAAATTGCAAATCAGCAGTTTCAGTAGTTGGATTACAAGGATAGCTTACAACTACCGCCTGCGGTTTTTGCAAAGAATTTTCTACATGATTTTTAAATTTTTCTAAAAAGTCCTGCGCAGTAATTGCAGGAATATGAACTATATTAGTTTTTGATATCGTAAAAGCAAAAGTATGAATTGGATAAGAAGGCGAAGGAACGCAAATATAATTTTTATTATCAGATATTGCCGTAGCAAGTGAAGCAATTCCTTCT
>CAMASZ010000088.1 GCA_945861125.1 Rickettsia typhi
CCTAGAAATATTTCTTTTTATAACCATATCTCTATTAACTGCTAATCTAATCTTCCATGACTTATAAAATTTATAGCTAGAGGATATATTAACTTGTTCAACTTTTTGAACATTATTAACATTTTTTTTAATTAATAAATAATTAATTGAGGTACCAAAATTACCATAGTTGATGTTATTACTAACTTGATTTATATCGTTTCTATAGCTACTTTCATCAATTTGAAATTGATAACCTAAAGAAAAAATATTTTTTGCTTTATAAAAAGCTTGTCCAACTATATTTGATCTATTATTTTCTGAAAAGCCTCTTATCAATACATCTCTATTGTTATTTTTTAATCTTAAACTTTGCCCTAAAATAGCTCCAAATTCACCTATTTTATTAAACATTGAAGACTTAACACCATAGTTAAATACTTGTCCTGCCTCGTTTCTATCATATCCAGATATTCGATCTGAATTAAATAGATTGCTGATTGTTAATTCTGAATCTGAACTATCTTCGTTTGGAATCAAATTATGCTTTAAAGTTGATGAAGAGATAAAATTAAGCATTGGCTCAATTAAAAACGAACTATTTGAGGATTTTTTTAATAATGGTAAATTCCAACTTATTGTTAATTCTTTTTTTAAATTATTTTCAAACGCTTTATAATTTTTTGATGAAGAATTATCGTAATGCTGATTATTTTGCTCTAGAGAATATAGATCACCTTGAATTTTAGAGCTTATTTCAAATAAATTACCATTTATATTAAATGGTATTTTTAATTGCGGCACCATTGATAATCTGCGATATTGCAAACCAGATCTTCTATATAAAGTAGTTAAATTGGAGTTAAATATTAATTTTTCTTTAAAGAAAAATGGTTTTGATTCGTTATAATAATCAATTGAAGGCAGTATAATTTGCGCTGATTTCTCTTTATCTTTGTTGTCTAATTCTTGAATTCTTATTGATTTTAAAGATATATATTCCCTGTTGTCAATATATTCTAAATTAGCTTTAGATAATTTAAAAGCAGGAGAAATAAAACGATAGTTTCTAAGGTAATTTCTATCTGATAACATATCTATATCATAATCTAAACCTAATTTTTTACTAAAATCAAAAGACCCTTTACCAAAAAGATTCCATCGAATTTGTTTATTTGAATTATTATAAGTAAATTTTTCTGGATTTGATTTGTAATTATTGTTTGCAAGCTCTAAGCCAATGTTGTATTTTCCGTATTTAGTATAATGTCTAAAGTTATTATTAATAATTAGCTGACTGTTTCCAAAATAAGTTATTGGGTCAATTATTAAATCTGCGCTAGGATTAATATTTAAAAAAAATGGAGTTCTTATTCCAATTCCATAAGCAGTGTTTTGGCTATAAGATGCATTAAGAAAGCCAGTTTGTCTTTTTTTAGAATTTATAGCGATTTTTAAATAAGGTGAATATAGAACTGGAAAATTATAAATCTTCAATACTCCATTTTTTGTTATTATTGAACTATCATTTTTATCAATTACTATTTTTTTTGATTTAATTGTTGCAAAATCCTTGATTTTTCCAGCTAAATCATTGTTGTACTTAACTTCATCATTGGGACAAAATGAGAATATGCTATCATTTAAAACAGTTATACTTTCAGATTCTTTATTAATATTTGGAGAAAATAAATAAGATCCATCACTAAAATAAATTTTACTATTAACAAAAAATCCTTTTTTAAAATCATCGTCTAGTTCAATTTTATTAGCTATTAGGTTTCCTATTTCAAGATTTCTTATTTTTATATTACCATTTGCTATAATTTTTCTATTTAATTTGTTATAATCTATTTGATCTGCATATATTACTGTAGAATCTTTTATTGCTTCAACATTTCCTTTTGCAATAACAATCTTTAATTTTTGATCACCTTGAATTTCATCAGCTTTTAATATTAATGGTAAGCTATTTTTTTTATTTTTTTTAATTTTGAAGGAATTATCAATAGCAAGGGAATGATTTGTATATAACAATAGTGATAGGATTGTTATAAATAAAATTTTCATCTATAGTAAAGCTAATTTCTTAGGTTTGAATTTTTTAATCCAAATAGAAATTATCATTCTAGTCAATAAAATTGCAGTAAACATCGAAGAAATAATCCCAATTGATAGAGTTACTGAGAATCCTTTTATTGGACCATTGCCAAATATATATAAAAATAAAGCAACAATTAAAGTTGTTAAATTAGAGTCAATAATTGTTCTATAAGCTTGACTAAATCCTTGTTCTATAGAATTAAAAATAGATTTTTGATCTTTTAACTCTTCTTTTATTCTTTCGAATATTAAAACATTTGCATCAACTGACATACCCATTGTTAAGACTATTCCAGCTATTCCTGGAAGTGTTAATGTAGCATTGAAAAAAGCTAATATACTTATTATGATTGCTATATTAATAAACATAGCAATATCTGCAATAAAGCCAAATAATCCATAGAATACTACCATAAAAATTGCTACAAAAATTAAACTTGCAATTATTGCAATTTTTCCACTTTCAATAGAATCATTACCTAGAGATGGTCCAACGGTTCTTTCTTCTACTATTGATAACGGAGCTGGCAGAGATCCGGCTCTAAGTAATAAAGCAGTTTGATTTGCTTCTTGAGTAGTAAAGTTTCCTGAGATGATTCCAGATCCCTGATTGATAACTGTATTAATTATTGGTGCAGTAATTACCTTATTATCAAGAACTATTGCAAATACTTTTCCAATGTTTTCTTTTGTGATTTGTGAAAACTTTCTTGTTCCAGTGGAATTAAATCTAAATGCAACAGCTGGCTTTCCTTCATAAAAAGTAGCATTGGCATCAACTAATAAATCTCCGCTTAATATAACTTCTTTTTTAATATTATAAATTCTACCCTTATCATCGCTTAATTGTATTGAATTATCTGCAATAGGGTTTTCAGATAAAAAATGAAAGGTCATTTTAGCAGTTTTGCCAATAATTGTTTTTAATTCTGCAGAGTTCTGAATTCCTGGAACTTGCAGTAATATTCTATTGTCTCCTTGGGAAATGATGGTTGGTTCCTTAGTTCCATTTTCGTCAACTCTTCTTCTAATAATTTCAATAGACTGTCTAATTAAATTTTGTTTAATTTTTAATTTTTCTTCATTAAAGAAAGAAATTTCGAAATTACCAGATTTTTCAATTAATGCTAAATTTTTATTATTTTTTCTAATTATTTTTTTTATTCTATTTATTTCATCTTCATTAGATATGGTAAATATTATTTTTTCTTCATTAACAATCTCTGGAACTGATTTAATCGATTCTTCATAAAAAATTTCTCTAATTTCATTTTTTAAATTATTTAACTGTTCTTTTAAATAATATTGATAATCAACTTCTAATAACAATTGTGATCCACCTTTTAAGTCGAGGCCTAGATTTACTTTGTTAGACGGAACATATTTTTCTAGAAGACTTGATGGTTTGTTATTTAGAAAAATTGAAGGTAAAGCATATAGGATAGCAAGTAATGACAGTAGAGAGATTATAGTTATTTTTAGTTTAGAAAAATTTAACATGGTTACTTTTTATTTTTTTTTGATAGATTTTCTTCTTCATTTTTAACAAGCTCTTGAACATATTGTTTAAATAAAGTGATCGAGACTCCTTGAGCAATTTCTAGTTCAATCTGATTTTTTTTATTATCAATATTTTTTATAGTTCCAATTATACCACTTGATGTAACTACGTTATTGCCAATTTTTAAATTCTCTATCATCTCTTTTTGTTCTTTATATTTTTTATTTTGTGGCCTAATTATTAGTAGATAAAAAACTATCATGATTAGGATAATAGGTGTAAAACTAACTATAGAGAATTCTTGTTTAGTTTGATTTGAATCTTGAGCGAAAGATTCTTTTATTATAAAATTTTGCATGTGAATGGGATGTTTAATTGTTATTTTTATTAGATGATTTAATATCTTTTGGCATTTCAGAAAAATTAGGAGGAATTATTAAGGAATTATCTTCTTTGTTTTTACAAGATATTATAAAAAGAAATAAAATTAGTAGATATTTCATAGATATTTTATTTTTTATTTTTTATAAATACTTCTTCAAAGATTAACATTGCAACCCCAATAAAAACAGATGAATCTGCTAAATTAAAAGCTGGCCAATGGTAACCATTTATATGAAAGTCTAAAAAATCAGCAACTGCACCATTAATAATTCTATCTATTATATTACCAAAAGCTCCTCCAATTATCAAGCCTAGAGCAACAGAAATATAAAGATTGTTTGTTTTTAAAAGCCAAAACGTTAAAATTATAGCAATAGAAGTTTGTAATAAAGAAAAAATAATTTGGCTATTTTTAATATTATTAAACATTCCAAAGCTTATACCTTTATTTAAAACTTGAACCAAAGAAAAAAAACTAGTTATAACAATTTGATTTTCATTAGTTTTTTGAATTAAAGAAAAAATATATATTTTTGATATCAGGTCAAAAATTGTTATAAAAAATGCGATTGTAATTCCTGTGAATAATGATTTTTTGTTCAACATATAAATTTAGCTTATACGATTTGCCATTTTAAATTATACTAAAAGAATTTTATAAACATCTTCTTTAAAATTTTTACCAAAAAAGCTAAAAATCTTTTTTGAAAAATATTTATTTTAAAATGAGAAAATTTGAAAATGAAAAACAATAATAAAACAAATTAATTAAATTATAATTTATTTTATGAAAATTATATTTATGGGTACTTCTGCATTTGGCTATCCTGCTTACGAAGCAATTTTATCATCCAAAAATGAAATAATTGCCACCTATACAAAACAGCCAAGCGTTTCTGGAAGGGGTAATTTAATGCGAATATCGCCAATACACGATTTAGCTTTAAAAAATAATATTAATGTTATAACCACAAAAACATTAAAAGATAAAGATGTAATAAAACAATTTAAATTATTTAATGCTGACCTATGTATTGTAGTTTCTTATGGATTAATTTTACCAAAAGAAATTTTAGAAGGAACTAAGTATGGATGTTTTAATATTCATCCATCTAAACTACCATCATGGCGTGGAGCTTCACCAATTCAAAGAATACTAATTAATAATGAAAAAGAAAGCTCCGTTTGTGTTATCAAAATGAATGAAGGATTAGATAGTGGCGATATAGTAGCTGAAGAAAACTTTATAATTGATAATGAAGATGATTATATTTCATTGCACGATAAAACTAGTAGGATAGGGGGTAAATTAATTTTAGAATTAATAAAAAAATTAGAAAAAAATCTAGTTTTATATCGTAAACAAGATCATGATCTTGCTACTTATGCAAAAAAAATTGATAAAAGTGAATGCCTAATAAATTGGAATAATTATGGTGAAAGAATAATTGCACAAATTAAAGCTTTGAATGGAAATCTTGGGGCACATTTTTTTTACGATAACGAAAAAATAAAAATACTTAAAGCTCATTTTATACCTTTGAATAAGAGTAATACTAATTATGGAATAATTTTTGATAATAAATTTTCAATTTGTTGTGCTGACGGTATTATAATTCCTGAGATTATTCAAAGAGAGGGTAAAAAAATTATTAAA
>CAMASZ010000089.1 GCA_945861125.1 Rickettsia typhi
TCTGAGAACTCATCATCACAGCCTATAATTTCAAATCCAACTTGAGTCTGCTGTCTATCGGCATATAAATCGCTACTTTTAGCATTCAAAACATCGCCAACATAACATAATTTTAGTGGCATTTTGTGTTGCGCAAGCCTACTAGCAACAAGACGGGAAATTTGTAAAGTAATATCATTACGAAAAATTATATTTTTACCAGATATCAAATCTGGAGTACAAAAATAATTAGATATTTTATCGCTAGAAAAACTCTCTTCAAATTCTACTAAAGGGGTTTTAATTAACTTAAATCCTGAGTTAAAAAAATTATCTAAAGCTAAATTTATACTGTTATGATTTTGATAGGCTTCTTCAAATATCAAATCATAAAAACCTACTGGTAAAAGTTTTTTACTGTTCATAAAAATTATTTTTAACAAAATTTTCTAAAGATAGCATATCTTGCCACGCAACCTTTTTTTTAGCTGGCTGGCGCATTAAAAAAGATGGATGAAAAATTGTAAAAGTTTTGGTGTTTTTGCTCAAGAAATCAGGTTTATAATCAAGAAATCTGCCCCGAATTTTTGTAATTGGTTCATTTATTCCAAGAATTGCTGACATTGCAGTAGCGCCAACTAGAATAATTACCTTTGGAGCAAATAATTGGATATGTTTTTCGACAAATGGCCTACATATTGCTAATTCTTCTTCACTGGGGCGACGATTACCGGGAGGTCTCCAAAATATTACATTGGTTATATAGAAATCTTTTTTTCTGGTTAGGTTAACCGCATTAAGCATTTCATTTAGTAATATTCCAGAATCGCCACAAAAAGGGATGCCTTGTAAATCTTCGTTATTACCTGGGGCCTCGCCAATAACCATAATTTCTGAGTCTGGATTGCCATCGGAAAATACAGTATTTGTTGCCATTTTTTTTAAATTACAACCATCAAAATTTTCTACAGCTTTTTTGAGCTCATTTAAGTCTTGACATTGATTTGCTATATTTCTAGCCCTTTCAACAATATCATTTAAGGGTAAAAATTTTTCTAATGAAGAAGAATCGGAATTATTTATTTGCAAATTACTAATTTGTTGTGATTTTTTTGCCAAAGTTGATATTGCTTGAGATGTTGAAAATATTGGTTTAATAAATGAATTTTTCTGGGAATTATCTTGATTAATATTTTGGGTAAAATTTTGCTCGGTTGATTCTTTTGTCATTGTTTTTTTTATCACAAAATTATTTTGCAGTTTATTTGAATATACTTCGTTCAATCCATTTTCTATGTAAAAACTTAATGCTGTAATTAGATCTAAATTTTTTGACATATCAAATTATTTTTTTAATAAATTTTTGAAAATCATCTGGTTTCTCAAAATTTTTATAAACCGAAGCAAAACGAACAAAAGCAACTTTATCAAGCTTTTCTAAAGCCTGCATTACCATTTCACCAATACGCGATGAGGAAATTTCTGTTTCACTTTCCATTTCTAGTTGGCGCACAATTTTATTGACAAATTTTTCTACTTGCAACTCTGATACTGGGCGCTTTCTAACCGCCATTTCAATTGATTTCTTGAGTTTCTCTGGATCAAATATTTTTCGTTCACCATTTTTCTTAATCACCCATATCTCACGCAATTGCACTCTTTCGTAAGTTGTGAACCTTGAATCACAAGCGGAACAATAGCGCCTTCTTTTAATAGACTCTCCATCATCAGAAATACGACTATCTTTAACTTGTGTTTCGAGATTTCCACAAAAAGGACAACGCATGATTTTATTAAATTAAGTTTGATTTGAAGGAACTTTTTAAAAATCTTTAAAATTTAAATATATTATAAATTGATGCTTTATAAATTTAACTAATTTTTTGGAATTAAATTAGATTTTATAAAAGCCTCAATTTCACCATCGAGAACAGCCTGAATATTTCCGGTTTCATAATTGCTTCGCAAATCTTTAACCATTTGATAAGGATGCAGAACGTAAGAACGAATTTGATGCCCCCAACTATTGTCAGATTTATTTTCTTCAGCCTTGTCCTGAAAAGCTTGCTTTTTTTGCATTTCAATTTCATATAACCTTGAACGCAACATTTTCATGGCTTCATTTTTATTTTTTAATTGCGAACGATCTGATTGACATTGCACAACAACATTTGTTGGAATATGAGTAATACGAACCGCAGAATCAGTTTTGTTAACATGTTGCCCTCCGGCTCCAGAAGCTCGATACGTATCTATTCGTAAATCTTTTTCTTGAATTTCAATAATTATTTCATCATCAATTTCAGGATAAACCCATATAGATGCAAAGCTAGTTTGTCTTTTAGAGTTGGCATTAAAGGGCGATATTCTAACCAAGCGATGAATTCCAATTTCAGTTTTAAGCCAACCAAAAGCATAGCGGCCATTAACTTTAATGGTTGCAGAACGAATTCCTGCTTCCTCGCCATCAGTAATGCTAATAATTTCTGTTTTAAAATTACGAATTGTAGCAAATCTTTCATACATCCTAAGAAGCATTAACGCAAAGTCACAAGAATCAGTTCCTCCTGCTCCAGCATTAACATCAACAAAGCAGTTATTTACATCATTTTCATTGCAAAACAAGCATTCTACCTCAAAGGCATCGCTGATTTTTTTTAATTGTAGTAGATTTTTTTCAATATCAACCATAAGTTGCTGATCATTTTCACTTATAGCCAATTCAAGGTACTGACGATTATCGTTAAGATTTTTTTTAATGGTGAAATATTGATTAATTTTTTCTTCAATAACTGATTTTTCTTTTAAGACTTTTTGAGCCAATTCTTTATTGTCCCATAGTTGCGGATTTTGAGTTTGAAGGTTTAATTCTGCTAATTTTTGTTGTAATTTTTCTATCTCAAAGACACCTCGCAATCAGATTAATTGAGGCTTCAATCTGATCTAAAATATTATTAATTTCTATATTCATTTAACTAATTCAAAATAAAATTGTATTTTGTAAAAACCCAATATAAGCTTTTGTAATTAAGCGCTAAAACGGATCTAATATTTTTGCAAATCAAAGTTAGTTATGCCCAAATTCTTTCAAAACCAATCATTAGTTTGTGAGGCTTTAAATACAAAGATCGATGAGAAGCAAAAATTTACGACAATCCTAATTTAGTATATTCTAAGTATTTTTTTTAATAAATCTATGACAAATACAACAAAAAAATTTGATTTATGCGTTATTGGCGCAGGTCCAGGGGGATATGTATCGGCAATTAGAGCTTCGCAACTTGGATTAAAAGTAGCAATAATTGAGGCCAATCATTTAGGTGGCATATGCTTAAATTGGGGCTGTATACCAACCAAAGCATTATTACGCTCTTCAGAAATCAATCACTTACTTCATAATCTCAATGATTTTGGTTTTGATGCCAAAGAAATAAAATTTGACTTTGCAAAAATTATTGAACGTTCTCGCGCAGTTTCTAAGCGCTTAAGTACTGGAATTTCAGGCTTGATGAAGAAAAATAAAATAGAAGTTTTCGATGGATTTGCAAAATTTATAAACAATAAGAAAATTTCAATTTCTAAAGATCAAAAAGAAATCGGCGAAATTGAAGCTTCATACTTTATTATTGCCACTGGAGCTCGAGCCCGCATAATCCCAAATCTTGAGCCAGATGGTGAAAATATTTGGACATATCGTGAAGCAATGACAGCAAAAGCATTGCCAAAATCATTAATTGTTGTTGGCTCGGGAGCAATTGGCAGTGAATTCGCTTCATTTTATAGAAATATGGGTTCCGAAGTAACTTTAATAGAGATGGCTGAAAATATCTTACCAGTTGAAGATGAAGAAATATCTAAGTTAGCCAGAAAATCTTTTGAGAAACAAGGAATAAAAATTTTAACCTCAGCCTCGTTAAAATCTTTTAAAAAATCTAAAACAGAGATTATAGCCATGGTTGAAATTGCTGGCAAAATTGAAGAATTAAAAGCTGAAAAAGTTATTATGGCAGTTGGTATCGTTGCCAATGTTGAAAATCTTGGCTTGGAAAAAACCAAAGTCAAAATTGACAAGAGCAGTATTGAAACCAATGGCTATATGCAAACTACCGAAACTAATATTTTCGCAATTGGTGATGTTGCTGGAGCTCCATGGCTAGCCCATAAAGCTTCTCATGAAGGAATTATTGCTTCTGAAAAAATTGCTAGCATTATTGGTAAATATGACGCCAAAAAAGTTCATGCCATTAAAAAAGAAAATATTCCAGGATGCACTTATTCTATGCCCCAAATTGCTTCTATTGGCTTAACTGAAAAAAAGGCAAAAGATCTAGGCAAAAAATTAAAAATCGGTCGCTTTCCTTACATCGCCAACGGTAAAGCTATCGCCATGGGTGAAACTGAGGGCTTAATAAAAGTAATATTTGATGAAAAAACTGGCGAACTTCTCGGTGCACATTTAATTGGTGCCGAAGTAACTGAAATGATACAGGGTTTTGTTATAGCAAAACAAGCCGAACTAACCGAAGAAGATCTTATGCACACTATTTTTGCTCACCCTACAATGTCAGAAATGATGCATGAAGCAGTTCTGGACGCTTACGGCAAGGCAATACATTTTTAAAAATCAGCTTTTCTCATTTATCTAGGTTTTTTAATAAAATGTTGACAAATTGGTTTTTATCATTATTTTATTGCACGCGTTTAAAATTTATTTAGCAAAATAAGATATTATCTAGCTTTATATTTTTGAATTTTTTACCAAATTTTAATTAACCAAAACAAACTAAATAACAAATATGAAAAAAATTTCATTAATTATTGCTGCAGTTGCTTTAATTGCTTCTTCAGCTCAAGCTAATACTAACAAAGTTGAAACTAAAGCCGCTGGAACTACCGCTAACACTGAAGCTTCTAACAACGGTGCAGTTGTTGCTAAAAAACCAGTTGCTAAAGCTGCTGAAGCTAAAAATGCAGTAAACTCTAAAGAAACTACTGTAAAACAATAATAAATTAATTTATTAGTTTTATATAAAGAGGGTCTAATTTGCTATTGCAAATTAGGCTCTTTTTTGTTGGGCGCTTACAAGGTTAGAAACATTATTATACCAAATCTCATCTTTAAATAAAATTATAACAAAATATTTTTGAGATAAAATTTTTAAAAACTTTTTAGTTGTGCTAAAGATTTCGAAACAAGCCCGAGCTGTATGAAAATACAGTTTTGTTTTTTAAAAACTTTTATCTAAAAATATCGTCATTGCCTTAGCGCGAATGATAAAATGTTTTGTTTAATTTATCGCAGTACTATACTATTTTAAATTCGATAGGAACAATTACGCTAGCTTGAACATTTATACCATCTTTGCTGGCGGGAATAAAGTGCCAATTTCTAACCGCTTCAATTGCGGCATAATCAAGAATTTCAGAACCGCTAGAGCTAGCAATATCAACCGAAAGCGGTGCGCCATTATCTTTAACTATTACAACCAATAAAACTTTGCCTTGAATTCCATATTGACGAGCAGTTTTCGGATAAATTGGTGCGGGATTATTTAAATATTTAGCATCAAATTGAGGTTCAGTTTGTACTATTGATTTTTGTTGAAAATTTTTACTATTAAATTCTTTAGAGATTTGTTTTTT
>CAMASZ010000090.1 GCA_945861125.1 Rickettsia typhi
AAATTGTCATCTGTAGTCGTTCCACCAGTAGTTTGTGCTATGGCCTGGGAGCTAGGGTTATTTAAGACAATTCCAATTACCATTGGAGCTAGTAATAACGATAAAACCAAAAGGGATGATATTTTAAAAATATTTAGTTTGTTCATATAGTTAGTTAATAATTAGATGTTGAAGATTTTTTAACTTTTTAGAATTTATGTACAAGAATTTTTATTGCAATAAAAATTTTAAAAAAAATTAAAATAAATTATTTTATTATTTTTATTTCCCATTCTAAATCAATTTTACAAATTTCTTTAACCTTCCTTTGCACTTCATAACCAAGACTTATTAAATCGCTAGCTTTGGCATTTCCTTTATTTATTAAAAAATTACAATGCTTTGTTGAAACTTGCGCATCGCCTATTGTTAAACCTCTACAACCAGATTTATCAATTAATTCCCATGCTTTAAGATTTAAAGGATTTTTAAAAGTACTACCTCCAGTCTTTGCTCTAATTGGTTGAGTAATTTCTCTTTGAGTTTGAAATTGGATTATTTTTTGTAAAACATTTTCAGATGAAGATTTTTCAACACTAAAAGAAGCCTCAAGAAAAATAAAATTTTTAGCAATCTTATTGCCCCTATAAAAAAAACCAAAATCTTTATTATCAATTTTCAAAATATCTCCTTGATAGTTTATTGCTTTGGCGGATATTAGAAATTGAGAAATATCAGATCCATAGCATCCAGCATTCATTGCCAGCGCGCCGCCAACCGAACCCGGAATTCCAGTTAAAAATTCTAAATTACTCAAGCCATTATTTTTGCAATATAAAGCTACGTTACCACAAAGCATTGCCGAGCCAACATTTAAAATATTATCTTGATGATTTATTTTAGCAAAAGAGCTGTCGAGCTTTATAACTACACCCTTAACTCCATCGTCACTTATTATTACATTTGATCCTGCACCTATTATGTTAATAGCAATTTTTTTGGAAATATTTTTTAAAAAAAATTTTAAATCATCGATATTAGCTGGCTTAAAAACTATTTCAGCATTTCCGCCAACATCAAACCAGGTTTTTATTTTACAATTTTGACGATAAACACCTTGAATTTTTGGCAATTTATCAATTAGATTTTCATTCATTTTTTTGTTTGTAAAATATAGATTGAAGGTTCCCTACCCTCTTCTATTGCCTTTTTTTGATATTTAGTTTCTAACCAATCATTAGGAAAAGTTTTCCAATCATATTTAGAATCGGCTAACCATTTAAAATGTTTACAATTTAAAACCACATTCAAAATCCAAGTCTTGTATGAATTATGATCTGTTGCAATCATTATTTTTGAATTGTCTTTAATTTTTTTAAATAAAACAGAATCTAAAAAGTCAACACTGATTAATCTTCTTTTAAAATGCTTTATTTTAGGCCAAGGATCAGGAAATAATATATATATTTCGTCAAAAAAATTATCTGGAAATAATTTAATTAAATGTCTTATATCTTCACGGGAAATTTTAATATTTAACAATTCATCTTTTTCTAAATTATTCAGCAAATTAGCTACACCATTAATATGAGGCTCGCAACCATAAAAAGAAATTTGTGGGTATTTTTTTGCCCGATAAAAAATAAAATCGCCAAAACCAAAGCCTATCTCCAAAATATTTTTACCGTGCAAATTAAAATTTTGATTTATTAAATATTTTGGTAATAATTCATTAATTAAACGCTTTTTATTGCTTGATAATTTTCGACTTTTTATTCTTCCGAAACTTCTAACTAATTTTTCATTGGCAGAGCTTTTTAACTCTTGATTCATGACGATTACCCTCAAATTTTTCTGATAAAAAACTTTTAACAATCTTTAATGCAACATTATTACTTATATATCTTGAACCCAAACAAATTACATTAGCATTATTGTGTGCTCTTGCTTTTTTTGCCAATGATACATTATAGCACAAGGCGGCTCTGATATGTTTAAATCTGTTGGCAGCAATTGAAACACCAATACCACTACCACAAATCAAAATACCAAATTCACCCTTAAGATTTTGACATAATTTTTTGGCGTAATCGGGGTAATCAACAGATTTTTCTGAAGATTGGCAACCAAGATCAACAATTTCAAAATCTTGATTTAATAATTTGGTTTTAAGAAATTCTTTCATTTCATAACCAGCATGATCACAGGCAATAATAATTTTATTTGGAAAGAAAGAGGAATTTTTTGTCACAAAAATAAAGAACTATTTAAACAATTTTTAAAAGCTTGTTTTAAAAACTAGACTAACGCTTACGATAAGTTTGACCCTTACGAGCTTTTTTATAACCATACTTCTTGCGCTCAACAACCCTAGGATCACGAGTAAGAAAACCATTTAATCTAAGGGCCTTATGAGAATCTGGACTATATAACACTATAGCTTTACTGATTCCATGAGCAAGAGCTCCAGCTTGGCCACTTTTTCCACCGCCATTAATATTTGAAATCACGTCAAATTTATCTTCATTTTTGGAAGAAATAAATGGAGCCTTAACTAAGTTAACTAGGATTTCTCTTCCAAAGTATTTTTTTGCATCTAGCCCATTGACAGTAATTTTACCAGTACCTTTTTTGATCCAAACTTTTGCAACAGCGTTTTTTCTTTTGCCAGTAGCGTATGAGCGACCATATTTATCAATTTCTTGATGTTTTTTTATATCAGAGGACTTTTCTTTAATTTCTATAATTTTTTCTTTAACGATTTTTGACATATTTTTAATTGTTTATTTTATTTTTGCGATTCATTTTGGCAATATCTAGTTGCTGAGGAGTTTGACCTTGATGCTTATGATTGGGACCTTTATAAATATGAAGATTTAACATTATATCTCTTTGCAACGGTCCGCGGGACATCATGCGTGAAACTGCATATTCAATTATTCTTTCAGGATAATTTCCTTCAATAATTTGGCGAGCAGTTCTATTTTTTATTCCCCCTGGATAACCAGTGTGCCAATGATAAAGCTTTTCGGCATATTTTTTGCCAGTGAATTTTATTTTTTCAGCATTAACTATAACAACATGATCTCCACAGTTTTGATTAGGTGTAAATGTTGGCTTATGCTTGCCACGAAGAATTTTAGCTACAATTGAGGCAAGACGACCCACAACCAAACCCTCAGCATCAATTATCCACCATTTTTTTTCTATAGTACTAGGCGTGGCAACAAACGTTTTTGACATAATTTAGATTAGTAATTATTAATAGATATTATCTTTGGTTTAGTAAAAAGAGCTGTCAATTATGATTATTTTATAAAAAAAGTCAAACTTTTTAATTTTAATAAAAATATATCATCAAAACTTTATAATATTTCTCATTTTAAATTACAGCACTGTAGCAAGTCATCAAATTTTGATGATTTATGAAAGAGAGGCTTGGCAATTAAAAATAGCGCAGTAAATCTTTTTTTAAAAAACTAAAAAAATAAACATCAACAAATCTGCCACGATGATATCTATGTTCACGAAGAATTCCTTCCATGGTAAAGCCAACTTTTAGCAACAAGTTTTTAGAAGCTATATTATCAACTGCAACAGAAGCCTCCATTCTATTGATATCCCAATTGTTAAAACTATATTCAATAATTTTTTTTAAAGATTGATAGGTAATGCCAAGGCGCCAATATTCTTTTGCAAGATCATAACTTATCTCAATTCTTTTTTGATATTTATTATATCCCGAAATACCGATAGATCCAATCATTTTATTTGATATCTTATCGGCTATTGCAAAATAAGCTCCATCTCCGTAATAAAAAATTTGCCGCCAATAGTAAAGCTCATGCTTAGCTTCTTCTATATTTTGCGGTATCTTACATAAAATATATTTGTTAACTTCTGGATCAGAATAATAATTAAAAAAACTTTCAATATCCTGATCTAATTTTTCTCTTAAAACAAAATTACCCATATCAAAAAATGGAAAAACTTTTTGCGGAGCGGCATTTTGAACAGAATAATTTTTATTCATATGGATATATAAAAATTTTACTAAATTTTATTAGCAAAGGGTTTATATTTTGATAGAGTTTTAGGACTTTTTTGAAAAAACAAACAAATCCTATTTTAAAATAGGAAATGACATAATACCAAATCCAATCTTTAAATGTTTGTATAGAATTACAAATTCTAACTTCATATTTTTTGTTAAAAATCTCTAAAAAACTTTTTATTCAGTCGCGCTAAAGTGAGCAACACGAGCCTCAGGCATATAGTTATACGACTTCATTTTTAAATAATAAAACTCAATTTTAAAAATTTTGTAAGTTTGGATTAGATTTACCATATAGTTGATAAGCCCTTTCTTCAAAGGCATTAACCATCTTTTCAACGGCTTTACCAAAAACTAACCCAATCATTTTAGTAAGTAAATTTGAATTAAATTCAAATTCAATAAAAAATTCGATTTCGCATCGATCAAGATCAATTTTGGTAAATTTCCATTTATTTATTAGAGTTTTAAAAGGACCTTTAATTGCAACAACATCAATAAAATAGGCATCATCAGGCATAAAACCAAATTGAACATCCGAAGTATATTTTTCAAAAAAACTTTTAAAATTTATCAATAATTCGGCATGAATATTTTCATTAGAGATCTTTTCAATTATCTTTGCATTTTTACACCAAGGCAAGAACTCTGGATACTTTTCAATATCCATTACTAAATCAAACATTTTTTTTGCCGAATAAGGTAAAAATTTTTTTTCTTTAAGATGAGGCATATTAAGTTGCTAAAAAATATTTTTATTTTCCATAATTTCTTGCATTTTTTTGGGATCAATTTTTCCAAATTTATCCATCATTTTTTGAAGCTGTTTATATCTTTTGACCAAACGATTAACTTCTTGAATATTAGTTCCTGCACCTTTAGCAATTCTATGCTTTCGTGAGGAATTTAAAATGTATGGATTATCACGCTCCTTTTTAGTCATCGATAATATTATTGCTTCTTGAAGCTTTATTTCTTTTTCTATTCCGCTCATTTTACCAATCTGCTCTTTGAGCTTTCCTGCTCCAGGCAATAGGTTTATTATATTTGAGATGCCACCGATTTTTTTCATATTACGAATCTGTGATAGAATTAGATTAAAATCAACTTTACCACTTTTAATTTTTTTAGCCTCTTTTTCCATTTCTTTAGCATCAAAAACTTCTTGAGCTTTTTCAACAAGAGAAACTACGTCACCCATACCAATTATTCGCGAAGCAATTCTATCGGGATGAAATTCTTCTAATTCTTCTAATTTTTCACCAACACCAATTAGCTTAATTGGGCAATTAGTTGCATAACGCATGGTAAGAGCAACTCCACCGCGAGCGTCGCCATCTAGTCTAGTTAAAATAGTGCCAGTTAAAGCTAGAACTTCATTAAATTTTTTAGCAACATTAATAGCATCTTGCCCCATCATTGAATCCACAACTAACAATATTTCATTAGCTGATATAGCTTGATTTATCTTTACCAATTCTGCCATCATTTCTTCATCAATCGCTATCCTTCC
>CAMASZ010000091.1 GCA_945861125.1 Rickettsia typhi
CAAACCAGAAAATGTCTCTTATCAAGTAATCGTTATAAATGATTGCTCAAATGACAATACAAAGACTTTATTAGAAGCAAATGATCATCTTTACAAAATTTTGATAAATAATTCTAGCAATATTGGCAAAGGTGGGTCAGTCAAAAAAGCTTTAGAATGTGCTGAAGGACAATATGTTATTTTTCAAGATGCTGACCTCGAATACGATCCATCAGATCTAATTAAATTCGTAGATTTAATATTTAAGTTTAATCCTGATGTTATTTTAGGATCTAGGTTTAACTATGACAGATATGCTAAATCCCATAATTTTTTTAACAAAATGGGAAATTATTTTCTGTCATTTTTATTTAATATTTTTTTTAACACTACATTTACAGACATTTATTGTTGTTATTTTTGCTTTAAAAGAGAATTGATTGATCCAAAAATTTTAAAAACCTACGGTTTTGAACAACAGGCTGAAATTTTAGCAAAATGTGTAAAATCTTCAAATTCTTTTTATGAGGTTCCAGTTAATTACAGCGGCAGATCTGCATTTGAAGGAAAAAAAATAAAATTTTATCATATCTTTTCCGTTATAAAAGAAATTCTAAAAAATAGAATTATATGAAAAAAAAAATTATTATAACAGGAGGTTTGGGTTATCTTGGTAGTGAGTTATGCAAAATTTATTCTGGCTTTTCCTGGTATAATGAAGTTGTCGTAATTGATAAAAGATTTGTTTCCGAAAGAGTTTCCCAACTTAGAAAGTGGCACATTGATTTTTATCAAGGAGATATACTTGATAAAAATTTTTTAAAAAAGATACTTGTTGATGCAAATATTGTTATTCACTTAGCTGGAATAACTGATGTGGCTTACGTTCAAAAAGAATCCAATGCACACAAAGATGATGAAATAGCAAAAGTCGCTATAGAGGGTACCAATAATATTCTTAAACTAATGCCAAAAGATGCTAAAATTATTTTTCCATCAACCCATGTTATATTTGATGGCTTGAAAGAAACTTCTATTAACCTTACAGAAGAATCTGATCCAATGCCTATGTTAGCTTATTCTAAAAGTAAATATCAAAATGAAAAAGACATAATAAACTCGGGAAAAAATTTTGTAATTTTAAGACTGGGCTCAGTGTACGGTTATTCCACAGATACCGCACGAATAAATATAATGCCAAATCTATTTTCTAAAATCACATCTCAAGACGGAACTATAAAATTATTTTCTGGTGGAAAACAGTTTAAAAGTCTCGTTCCTCTTATTGATGTAGTTAGATGTTTTAAGTTTATGGCTGATAGATCGGAAATTAA
This sequence comes from Rickettsia typhi, assembly GCA_945861125.1. GTDB lineage: Bacteria > Pseudomonadota > Alphaproteobacteria > Rickettsiales > UBA1997 > CAILUF01. The sequence goes on from CAMASZ010000091.1 coordinate 1,314, forward strand.
TAATGAAATATTTAATTTAACAAAAGATAACGTCACAGTTAAAGAAATTGCGTTAATGTGTAAGAAAATAAATAAAAATGTTACTATCATTGAGACGACTGACGAGGTTCCTAACTTAGGATATACCTTAAGTAATAAAAAACTTTTAAAGTTTGGTTTTCGTTTTTTATATAATCTAAAATATAGCTTAGAAGAAATGATTAATCAGTGGGGAAAATCTAACTTAAAAAAAGATGTAGAATATACCTACAGGGGCTCAAAAGAGTTTATCGATAGTAGAGGCAAAATAAGTAATTACGAATTAACGGAGCCAATAAATTTAATAGGCTACATCGAGTCCAAAAAACACACAGTAAGAGCTAACCATTTTCATCCCATTCAAGAACAGAAGTGTCTAGTAGTTAAAGGACAATTTATCTCTGTAATCAAAAGCCTAATTGATGGCGAAGAAAAAATTGAGACAGGAATTGTCAGCTCTGGAGATATGGTAGTTACAAAACCAAATGTAGCTCATTCCATGTTGTTTACAAAAGATACAATATTTCTTAACCTTGTCCGAGGTGAAAGAGAACATGAAAACTATGGAACTACACATACTATTCCATACGTTCTTATAGACGAGAATGTAAAGAAAAAATTAATTAAGACATACAAATTTAATTGCAGATGTTGTGATGGAGTAAATTTAAAAAGAGTACTTTCCTTAGGCTTTCAACCATTAGCAAACAACTTGATTAAATCTAAAAAGGAGAAAATAGAAACTTATCCTCTGGAGTTAAATTATTGCATAGATTGTTTTAATGTTCAATTATCATGCTGCGTTAGTTCAGATCAAATGTTTAAAAACTATTTATATCTTTCTTCAACAAGTAAAATATTTCAAAATCATTTTGAACAAGCCGCAAAGAAGTATATAGGAGTTTTTAAATTATCTAAAAAAGATAATATTCTAGACATCGGCAGTAATGATGGAATTGGATTAGTGCCCTTTCAAAAAAAATCTTTTATTAATCTTTATGGAATCGAGCCAGCAGTAAATCTTTTCAAAATAACAAAAAAATTAAAAATAAGGACATTTAATAGCTATTTAAATTTAGAATTAGCAAATAAAATTAATAAAAAATTTAAGTTGATAACCGCTTCCAATGTATTTGCTCATAGTGATGATCTGAATTCTATGACCGAGGCAGTAAAGAAATTACTAAGAACTGATGGTGTTTTTATTATAGAAGTTCAATATCTTTTAAACACAATCAAAGATTTAACATTTGATAATATATATCATGAGCATGTAAATTATTGGTCAGTTACATGTTTAAAGAAATACTTAAAAAAATTTGATTTAGTTTTATTTAATGTGGAAAAAATTGGTACCCATGGAGGATCAATAAGAGTATATGTGTCCAAAAATTCTGGAAAATTCAAAATTAAATCCAATGTAGAGAGAATATTACTCGAAGAAAAAAAATTTGGTATAGATAAATTTGAAACTTTTAATAATTTCGCTTCAAAAATCTACAAATTAAAGAATAATTTTCAAAATAATTTCAAAAAATTAAACCCCAAAAAAATTGTTTTTTACGGTTCGCCAGCCAAGGCGACAACCAAACTAAACTTTTATGGACTTCAGCAAGGAGTTTTCGATACAATCGAAGACAATCCCTTAAAAATTGGGAAAGTAATACCAGGTGTAAATGTTACAATTTGCGATAAAAAAAAATATATTAATGCAGAACTTGACTGCATCATTGTATTAGCTTGGAATTTCTTTAATGAAATAAAAAATAAAAACCAAGACCTAGGCGCAAAATTTGTGAGTATACAAAATCTTGAAGAAATTAGCAGTGCCCAATAAGATTTCAGAAAGTTATGGTAGAAATTTCCTTTTTCTAAATTCTCTTTATTTTTCAATAATCAAAAAAAAAAGACTTGAAATATATAATTTATTTTTAAAAAAAATTTCTCCAAAAAAAAATGAAAAAATTTTAGATGTTGGAACGACAGCTTCACTTGATCAACACGAAAATTTGTTAATTACCAGCTACCCTTTCAAATCAAGAGTTTCCTGCCTTTCAAATCAAAACTTAAATAAATTTAGTTCCGTATATAAAGAAATAAAAATTTACAGAGGTGACGGTCGAAAAATGAATTTTAAAATAAATGAATTTGATTACGTTATTTCTACAGCAACAATAGAACATGTTGGTTCATTTAATAATCAAGTAAAATTTATTAAGGAATGTTTTAGAGTGTCAAAAAAAAAATTGTTTATTACTACACCAAACAGATTTTACCCTATTGATTTTCATACGAGACTGCCTTTTATTCATTGGCTGCCTAAATTTATCCATAGAAAAATTTTAACTATTTTAAACGAAAATTTTTTGAATAAAGAAAGAAATTTAAATTTATTGTGTAAAAAATCCCTTATAAAAATATGCAAGAAAATTAACGTTAAAAATTATAAAATTTATTCTATAAAAACTTTTGGCATAATCTCGAATCTAGTATTAATAATAAGTAAAAGTAAAATGTAGTCTTAATAATTATTTTATGAGCATTTTTTTAGTAACAGGTGCAGGAGGTTTTATCGGAGGCCATTTAGTGTCTAACTTATTAGACGATGGCCATGAAGTTGTCTGCGCAGATATAAAACCTTTAGATAAGTGGTTTCAAATATTTGATTCTAATAAAAATTTTTCAGTAGATCTAAAAGATTATAATAATTGTCTTGAAGTAACTAAAGGTGTCGATTTCATTTATAATATGGCATGCAACATGGGTGGAATGGGATTTATAGAAAATAACAAAACTGAGTGCATGCTTTCAGTTTTAATTAATACTAATTTGTTGCGTGCTTGTTTGATTAATAGAATTAAAAAATATTTTTTTTCATCTAGTGCTTGTGTTTATAACATAGAGAAACAAAAAAATAATTTTATAGAAGGTTTAAAGGAAACAGATGCATATCCTGCCATGCCAGAAGATGGTTATGGTTGGGAAAAGTTGTTTAGCGAAAGAATGTGTAGACATTTTTATGAAGATTATAAATTAGAAACTAGAGTCGCAAGGTATCACAATGTATATGGTCCATTCGGTACATTTGATGGCGGAAGAGAAAAAGCTCCCGCTGCTTTATGTAGAAAATTTATTAATGCTAAAAATTCAGGAGAAAAAATAATTGATGTTTGGGGTGATGGTGAACAAACAAGAAGCTTTCTGTATATAGACGATTGTATAAAAGGAACAAAAAAATTATTTGAAAGTAATTGTAGTGAAGTTTTAAACATAGGTTCGGAAGAACAGGTTTCTATTAATCAAATGATAGAAATTATTGAAGAAATAAGCAGTTACTCTGTTAAAAAAAATTATCAATTAAATAAGCCAAAAGGAGTGACAGGCCGCTCAAGTAACAATGATTTAGTAAAGCAAAAGCTTGCATGGAACTTTGAGACTAGTCTAAAATTAGGTTTGAAAATAACTTACAAATGGATAGAAGAAGAAATGGCAAAAAAAAATAGTAATAGTAAGTTTACTATTAAATACTAAAAGTAAAAATAATATTTTATTAATAATACTGATCTTTATTTTTATTTTTTTTTAATTAAGTTATTCAAATTGGTTGCGGGGCTTGGATTTGAACCAAGGACCTTCAGGTTATGAGCCTGACGAGCTACCAGACTGCTCCACCCCGCGATAATATTTTTAGTTATAGCATTATATTTTAAATTATCTACTTTTGTTAAGAAGTGGTGCTGATTTTTGAAAGGATTATTTTTTCTGAAGACAAAATTGAAATTTCAATTATATTTACAAAAGAATGCTATTTATGTATAAAACCTTGCCTGGTGATTATTGCAAAGGAGTAACACCCGATCCCATTCCGAACTCGGCAGTTAAGCCCTTTAGCGCCAATGGTACTTTGTCTTAAGGCACGGAAGAGTAGGTCGGTGCCAGGCTTTATAAATCCTTCTTAAATTTTAATGAGAAATATATTAGTAGTTACAGGGGGAGCAGGTTTTGTAGGTTCCAATTTAATATTTGAACTTTTAAAATTTAAAAAATTCAAAATTTTAAGC
>CAMASZ010000092.1 GCA_945861125.1 Rickettsia typhi
TATACCATCAATAAATTTAAAATTTTCTTTTTTATGAACATAACCATAATCAATATTGATTACCCCATCTCTATCAAGTATTAAGGCTTTGTTTTTTATTATTTTGGGAAGTTCAATTTGAGCTTTTTGGTAATCTTCAGGAATACCAATATCAATAAAATAATCTTCACTTAAAAATGAATAGATTTTAAGTTTGTTAATGTTTTTTACTAAAAAATCTATTTCAAAAGAAAATTTTTCTGGCAAAGAAAATTGATTAAATATTTTTGGATTAATTAAGTATATCCCTCCATTTATAAGACCAGATAGATTGTAATCTGATTTTTCAATAAATTTTTTGACGTATAAATTATTATCTATTTCAACCATACCATATCTACTGCAATTAGACATTTTTCTTAAAACCATTGAAAAATCACCGCGATGATTTTTAAACATTATTTTATAATTAATATTCAAAAAACTATCGCCATTAATGATAAATACTGGCTCATTTTTACTAATATAGTCTATAGAGTTAATAATTGCACCACCAGTGCCGAGAGGATTTGTTTCAATTGCATAAAAAATTTCCATACCAAGATAAGAGCTACCAAAAAAATCGATAATTTTTTCTTTTAGATATCCAACCGAAATAATTATTTTTTTGAAACCTTGATTTTGTAGATTAGATAAAAGATAAGCTAAAAATGGTTTGCCAGATATATCGGCCATTGGTTTAGGAACTTCTTTGATGATTGACTGTAGGCGAGTTCCAAATCCACCTGCAAGAATTATTGCTTGCATAATTTATTTTTTATTTTTTGGATCATGAGTAGCACCAAAAAATTTATCTTCAATAAGGGCGCATATTATGTGTCCTGTTGCTATGTGCCCTTCCTGAATTTTCGGAGTTTCTTCGGAAGGAATATTTATTTGATGATCACACATTTGGCCAATATCTCTGCCATCTTTGCCGAGTAGGCCAATAGTGATTATTTTTTTATTCTTTGCTGCTTTTATAGCTTCTATAACATTTTTACTTCTTCCAGAGGTTGATATTCCTATTAGAACATCACCTTCATTTCCTATTGCTTCTAATTGTCTAGAAAAAGAGTATAAATAGCCATAATCATTGCCAATTGCAGTTAAAGCTGATGTATCAGTGGTTAAAGCAATAGCGTTAAGAGCTGGTCGATCATATGAAAGCTTGCTTACTAGTTCTGCGGCAAGGTGTTGTGAATCTGCGGCACTGCCACCATTGCCACAAAACATGATTTTTTTACCTTTTTGTAAAGATTCTATACATATTTGAGAAGCTTTTTCAATGCTATCGTGAAGTTGATTATCAATCAGGATAGATTTAAATAAATTTAAAGTTTTTTCAAATTCAGAGGTGATATATTGTTTCATGATGTAAATTATTTATTAATTCTCCAGCTTGTTGTGCCGTGATCGGTAAAGTGACAAGGCATAGTTCTGCCTTCTTTTTCTTGCTCTAATAAGCGCAAGATTTTCATTCTTTTGGATGGTGGAACTAAAAACATTAGGAAACCGCCACCGCCAGCTCCAGAAATTTTACCAGCCATTGCGCCGGCGTCAATTACTTTATTATATATTTGATCTATATTTTGATTAGAAATAAGACTGGCTGAAGCTTTTTTTGCTGACCATCCGCGTTGCATTGATTCTGCAATTGATTTTATATCTCCTTTTAAAAGAGCTTCTTTCATATCAAATGCTTCCTCTTTAATTTTTAGCATCATTTCAATTGTTTTTGCAGATTTTGATTCCACATTTTTATTTTGTTCTTCAATTATCTTGCTAGAATCTCTAGATACCCCTGTGTAGAATAAAACCAATGATTGTTCTAATTCAGAAATGATCCATTTTTTGACTCTTAGAGGATTAATAATTGTTTTATCATCTTTATAAAATTCCATAAAGTTAAATCCACCAAATGTTGCAGCATATTGATCTTGTTTGCCACCCTTCATTTTAAGGTCATTTCGTTCAATTTCATATGCTAGATTGGCAATGTCATAATCACCATATGGAATGGATAACCATTCAACATAGGCTTTAATTATTGATACAACTAATGTTGACGATGATCCAAGTCCAGATCCCGGAGGGGAGTCGCAGTAGGTTGTCATTTTAAAGGAATCTAGTGGCTTGCCTTTATTAAAGTTTTTAACAATTCTATTATAGATGGCTTTGTGTAATTTAAGATTGCCAGTTGGTTCAATGTAGTCTGTTATTTTTGTTTCAAAATTTTCATCAATATCAGTTGCTACAAATTTTATTTTGTTATCTTCCTTTGGTTTTATAGTGCAACAAGCATACATATCAATAGTTGCATTTAAAACGCATCCCCCATTAATTGAATAAAATGATTCAATATCGGTTCCTCCTCCAGCAAGACCAAGTCTAAGTGGTGCTCGTGATCTTATCAAAAATGGTTCTTTCATTTTTTAAAACTATCTGGTTAAAAATTTTTCACCTTTAGAAACCCTATCTCTCCAGTAATCTAGAAGATCTTGCATTATTTTTTCAAATTTTATCTCCGATTTCCAGCCGGTGTGTTTTTCAAATTTTTTAGTATTTGGAACTTGTAAATCAGCATCAATTGGGCGAAGCCTTTCTGGATCAACTTCGATTTTGATTTTGTCTTTTGCAGTTGAAATTGAAATTAGATAGTTGAGCATTTCTCTAATAGTGCAACTAAAAGTTCCGCCAATATTGTAATATTCACCAGCAATTGGCTTTACTGTTACTAGCATATAATATGCTTTAACAGCATCTCTAACATCAGCAAATGTTCTAAGTGAATCAAGATTTCCGACCTTTACAATTGGAGGTATAAGACCTTTTTCAATCATAGCAATTTGCTTTGCAAAAGTACTTTCGGCAAAGACATCACCCCTTCTAGGACCGGTGTGAGTGAACATTCGGGTGGTCATTACCGTCATGCCATATGCTTCAGCGTAATATCTTCCGACTAGATCGGTGCCAACTTTTGATATTGCATAAGGAGATGCGGGATGAAAATTACATTCTTCATCTATTGGTAGCTTTTCTTTTGGAACTCGTCCGAAAACTTCTGATGAAGCACAAACGTGAATTACTGGTTTTAATTCTGGCATTTTTCGAACTGCCTCTAATATTCTTGCAGTTCCTTGGATATTAGTTTCAAAAGTATCAAGTGGTGACTCAAAACTAGTTTGTGGATAACTTTGAGCAGCAAGGTGAAATATATAATCTGGTTTTGATCTCTTAACAACATCATGTATTGATATAAAGTCTCTTAAATCGCCATATAAAAGATGGATTCTATCTTTTTTATTAATTTTTTCAATTAAGTGTGAAATATTATCAAGAGGACTTCTCCAGCGACACATACCATATATTTCCCAGTCAGTATTTTCAAGGAGATAGTCTGCTAGGTGAGATCCTACCATTCCTGTTATTCCAGTGATTAAAGCGCGTTTTTTCATTATTTTGTTTTGTGATTTTTATTGAGAAATTTAAAAGAGAGTTAGTAAAAACCATGTTAAATATAAAGTCAATATACATCAAGTTTTTTAATTTATATCAAATTCCATATTTAAATTATACTAAAGAATTTTATAAATATCTTCTTTAAGATTTTTGTTAAAAAAGCTAAAAAGCCTTATTTTGTGTGGACATAAAGCATTTCGTTTTTAACTTTTTTATCTAAAAATTTAATATTTAAGAAAATTTTTAGATGATTTTTCAATAGTTTCAAATTTTCCATTGGAAACCTGAAGTACCGCAAGATTTCTTTGCATTATACCGTTAGGAAGAAATCTAAACATACCATCAATTCCTTCAAATCCATTTTTAGATTTGTTAGAATATTCAGTAAAGTCGGATAGTTTAATTTTTTGATCAGTTTTATTTTTACTAATCTCAATAATGGCATAAGTTAAGTCATAAGCAATTGATGAAATGCGTGGAGGTACTTTATTGAAATGATAGTAATAATTTTTTTCAAAATTATAAAATGATTCGTTTTCAGGAGCTGGTATCCAAGCTCCATAAAGATTAATATCATTTGTAGTTGATAGTTCATTCCACTGACTAGTGCCAATTAGCTGAAAATCTCTTTCGTCGGTGTTCTGTTTTTTAATCGATGAGACTATTTTTGAAAGAATTTTTCCTGATTCTGGTATTAAAATAATCTGAGGGTATATTTTATCAAATTCTGTAATTTCTGTGTTTTGTTTTACTTTATTTTTTCCAATTGTTAATGAATCTGGTAAAATAAAAGAATTAATAACTCTTGATACCGCTCTATCTATGTCTTTGTCATTATTTTCGTAAAATTCTGAAGTAATAAAATTTCCATCACGATTTTGGACAAATTTCTTTAAATAATTTGTAATCATTTCGCCGTAGCTATTATTTGGAGCAATTACAGCAAAATTCTTTTTATCTTTATCTAAAGCAAAATTAACTATTTTGTCGATTTGTGTTTCAGGCATTATTCCAGCAATAAATATTCCACCATTTGTAGTCATTTTACCGATTGATGATGGGTTATTTGAAAAAGAAATAATAAAAATTCCATTTTCTTTAGCTTTTTTTTCAATAGCTGAAGTTGAAGCATTAAATATTGGACCCACAACAATTTTTATTTTTTTATCAATAATTTCTTGAAAAGAACTTTCGATATCACCTTCATTTTCTTTGGAATCAATAGGTATTATTTCAATTTTATGATTTATATCATTTTCAAAAACTGATAGGGATGCAGAATTAAATAATGACCATGCTAGTTCTTTATTTTTACCAGAAAACGGTAAAAACATGGCCACTTTAATTTTTTTTTGATAATTAGTCGCAATTGGAAGAGGCTTTGATTCTAATTGTTGAGAAGTTGTTTTTTTAATTTCTGGTTTTTTGTTTGAGAAATTGTAATTAAATTTACTATTGCATGATGAATTTGAAAGCAGTATCAATGATAAAGTAACGCTTTTTATAGTGATGCTGATAGCATTAATAGCTGATTTTTTTTTGCTAAAAGTTTTAAAGCAATAATATTTAATATTTAAATAACCTTGATATAATGCTTTAAATGAAAGGTAATTAGTTAATGTTTTATTTTGATTGATAATAAAATTTCTAATATTTTTTTTCATAAAACTTATTTTTAAATTTTTTAATAAATTCTGATATTGTATTAGTATGCAAAAATTCTTTGCTAATTTACAAGCAATAAAAATAGAAAATGCTCTTTATGTTGTTTCAACACCAATAGGAAATTTAAACGATATCACATTAAGAGCGTTAAAAATTCTTGAAGAGGTTGATTTTGTTTTGTGTGAAGAT
>CAMASZ010000093.1 GCA_945861125.1 Rickettsia typhi
TAGCTATTCCTGCTGATATTATCATACTAAAAATTCCTAAACCAACTCCTCTTTGAGAATTGTTTAGCAAGATATTTAGCCACGATATTCTAGTTATGGTATAAATAAACCAGCAAACTCCTACTGCAAAACTAATTATTAGCCATAAGTAAAAATTAACAAAATGATAAATAGCAATTACCAATAATGCATAAATAATGGCTCCAAATCTAATAGTTTTCATCAAGCCAATTCTGGCAACGATTTTTGCTAAAAAAAATGAAATAAAAATGCCACCAATTGCATCTATAGTGTATGAAATACCAATTTGTGCTGGGTTTACATTATTAATTTTTAGAATTGTTGGAAAACTTACTAAATTCATGCCAACGGCGGTTGCAAACAAGAAGAAACTTATGTATAATAATTTAATTTCTTTTTGGAAATTTAATTCTTTTAAAATTGAAAACATTGAAGTTGTTTAATTTATAAATATATTATACCAAATCCCATCTTTAAATATTTAATAGGATATTCAAATTCTAACTTCATATTTTTGGTAAAAAAATCTCTAAAAAGCCTTAGGCCTTATAGGTATACGACTTCATTTTTAAAAATTTTTATCTCAAAAATCGTGTCGTTGCCCTAGGGCACGACTGGCAAAAATCGTGTCGTTGCCCTAGGGCACGACTGGCAAAAATCGTGTCGTTGCTTTAGCACGACTAATAAAATATTTTGTTATAATTTGATTTAAAGATGGAATTTGGTATTAGGCACTTTTAACAAAGGTTTTTAATAATTATTTAGTCAAAATATAAAATTTCAGCTAGTATCATTATTTAATGAAAATAATATTATTTTTGCATTAAATTCAATTAATATATAATACTCATGATTAATCTACTTGATCAAGTAAATAATCCAAGTGATTTAAAAAAATTATCATTAGAAGAGTTAAAAATTTTTGCAGAACAATTAAGAGAAGAAACCATCAATATAGTTTCTAAGACGGGTGGTCATTTAGGTGCTGGTCTTGGAGTGGTTGAAATAACCTGTGCCTTACACTATATTTTTGACACTCCGCATGATAAACTAATTTGGGATGTTGGTCATCAATCATACCCTCACAAAATAATTACCGAAAGACGAAATAAAATGCACACCATTCGTCAGCCAGAGGGCTTATCTGGCTTTACCAAGAGAAGTGAAAGCATATATGATCCATTTGGTGCTGGCCATAGCTCCACTTCTATTTCTTCGGCTCTTGGAATTTCGGTTGCCAAAAAATTTAAACAAGAAAAATCACATGTTATAGCGGTAATTGGTGATGGAGCAATGTCAGCAGGAATGGCATTTGAAGCTATGAATAATGCTGGCGCATTAGAGGAAGAATATTTTAAAGATAATCGTTTAATTGTCATTTTAAATGATAATGATATGTCAATTGCTCCTCCTACTGGAGCAATGTCGCATTATTTTTCTCGATTAGTTGCTTCAAAATCATATTTAAAAATTCGTGATTTTTCTAAAAAATTAGTTGATAAATTACCTTTAACAATTGGTAAATATCCAAGAAAATTTGAAAAGGCTGCCAAAGAATGGTGGATGGGGGGTAATATCTTTGAAGAATTAGGTTTTTATTATATCGGACCAATTGATGGGCATAATCTTGATATACTTATTCCAATTTTAACAAATATTCGCGACGATAAATCTTCAGATCCAATTCTTATTCATTGTGTTACCGAAAAAGGCCGCGGATATAGTGAAACAATGGCAAGTGAAGATAAGCTACACGCCGTAGCATCTTTTGACATTAAAACTGGTGTTCAAAAAAAAGTTAATTCAGAATTTTTAAGTTATTCAAAAATTTTTGGTAAAAAATTATCTATTCTAGCTAATCAAGATGAAAAAATTTTAGCTATTACCGCAGCAATGCCAAGTGGAACAGGTCTTGATGAATTTGCCAAAAATCATCCTAAAAAAATTTTTGATGTTGGAATAGCCGAACAGCACGCAGTTACATTTTCTGCTGGCCTTGCTACCGAAGGTTTAAAACCATTTTGTGCAATTTATTCAACTTTTTTACAAAGAGCTTATGATCAAATAATCCATGATGTTGCAATTCAAAAATTGCCAGTTCGTTTTATAATTGATCGATCTGGTTTTGTTGGTGCTGATGGTCCAACTCACGCTGGTTCTTTTGATATTGCTTATTTAATCAATATTCCAAATTTTATTTTAATGGCTCCATCAAATGGTCAAGATTTTGTAAAAATGCTTAATACTGCTAATTATATAAATGATTTGCCATCAGCAATTCGTTTTCCTCGTGGTGATGCCAATATGTCTATAAATTTTGATGATAATGAAATATTAGAAATTGGTAAAGGTAAAATAATAGCAGAAGGAAGTAAAATAGCGATTTTATCATATGGATCAATTATCAATAATGTTTATGAGGTAGCTAAAATTATTGCAGAAAAATATTCACTTAAAATTACTATCGCCGATGCACTTTTTGCTAAGCCCTTTGATAAAAATTTAGTTTTAAATTTAGTAAAAAACCATCAATTATTAATAACTATTGAAGAAGGAGTTATTGGAGGATTTGGAAGTATAATATCAAATTTCTTGCATGAAAATTCTATGTTAGATAATGGCGCTTGTAAATTTCGTTCTCTATTTATGAATGATCAATTTATTGAGCAAAATAAAATTGATATAATGCAACAGCAAGCTGGAATTGGTTTTGAAGCAATATTAAAAATTATTGAAAATTTTCTTAAAAAAGAATAGCAAATTTAATTTTTTTAGAACAATTTATTATTGTTTTATTTATTAAATAGGAGTAAACAAATTAATTAAATAATCGAGAATTTAATATTCAATTTTTTAAAATTATTCTTAAAATTATTATGAGAAATGGAAGTGTTGCTGGTGATGGTGTAGCTCTTTTTCAAACTAGCGTAATGGAGCAACAACAAACCGAATCGCAGGAAACAAAAATTGCTGAACTAGAAAGAAGATTGGAATTACAGAAACAACAAGTTGAAAGACAGCAACAGCAAATTGAAAGTTTTCTTCAAACATTCTCTCCTTATCTTAATACTGTTCAAGGAGTAATTAGAAGGAATCAAACTCAACAAATTCAAGCTCTCAGAGAAAATCCAGATGCATTTATTGACAAACTACAACAACACATAAAAGATATTAAAGAACAAAATTCAAGATTAGAGCCACTGCAACAGCAATTAGCAGAACTAACAAGGGAAAATTCTCAACTTACAAGTAATTTACAAAGACAATCTTATTCTTTAAGTCAAGAACAATATTCAAACCAATCTCTTCGATTAGAAATATTAGCACTTCAAGCACAAGAACAAAGTGCAAAAGAAGATATTTCTAGATTAGAATTACAAATTAAAGGATATGATGAACTAAATCAATCTCTTAGATCTTCATCTCATAGTCAATCAACTAGAATTAATGGTGAATTAAACCAAGCTAGGGCGTCAATAGAAAGATTAGAAAAAGATAATCTTTCTAAAATGGCTATAATTGCTGAATTAGAAGCTAACAAATCACAACTCGAAGCAATCTTAGCAGCAACTAATCCTTATACTAGAAGAGAAGAAGGAGCAGGAGTAACAAAGGCAACTCATAATGCCAGAATATCAGAGCGTGCCTCTGGTACTGATAGGCTTCATCATCTCTTGGCTAAAGTAAGAAGAGATTTACAATCAGAAATTGATAAACTTAAAGAAGAAAAAGATCAACTTGAAAGTCAAATAAGAATTAAAGAAATAGCTATTGAAGCAAAAAAAATAGAAATTGAACAAGCAAGATCTAATCTTTTAAAAAAAGAAAGAGAGCTTGAAACATATAAATCAACCTTACAAAGAAATAAAAAACTTTTTGAGCAAAATGAAGCAATAATTTCATTGAATCAATCAAGAATAAAAACTTTAGAAGCAGAAATTAAAACAAAAGAAGAATTAATTCAAAAAGAAAAAACAGAACTATCGCTTTTAAAGAAACAGCAAGAACAACTTATCATAGAAATCGAACAAAAGGAAGGAACAAATCAATTATTACAAGAAGAAATTTTAGAAAATGAAGAAAGAATAACTTTTTTACAACAACAGAATGAACAAAAAGAACAACAAAAACATGAAGCTGAATCTGAATTAGAGAGAGTTCAAAGAGAAATAAAAGAAAAAACTCAAGAATTACAATCAGCAAACGAAGAACAAAAAGCAATTCTTCTATCAGAAATAGAGGCGCTTAAGCAACAAGAATCTCAATTGCGAGATAAAATTTCTGTTCTAGATGAAGAAATAAAAAAGAACAATAAATCAATTGCTGATTTAGGGGCTGTAAATGATCAAAAAAACAGGCAAATAATTGAAAATAGAAGGTTAATTCAAAAACAAAAAACAGAATTACAACAAACAGAAAAAGAAATCGCAGAAAAAGAAAGTAAAATATCTGGTCTTGAACAAGATTTAGCAACACAAAAACAAGAACATCTGCAATTGCAACAAAATAACCAAAGACTTGAATCAGAAAATAACAGAATAACAGGTGAAATTAGAAATCTAGAACAAAGAATTAAATTAGAACAAGAAAGTTATGAAAGACTTAGATCAGATATTGAAGCAAAGGAGCAAGTTCTTCGAAGTGCTCAAGATGAATTGGGTATAATGCGAAATGATTTTGAAGCTAAGAGCGAAGATTTTAAAAAAAGGGTTCAGGAAATTAGAGATAAAGAACAAAAAGAAACACAAAAAATTACAAAAGAATATCAGCAAACATTAGCAGCAAGACAAAAAGAATTAGAAGCGAAGATGGCACAAATTGCATTAACTCAAGGAGAAGAAAAAGAAAGATTACAACAAGAATTTGCTAATGAACAATCTAAATTAAAGCAAGAACATGAAGCTAGATTAAAAGAATTGGAGCTTGAAAGACAAAGAGAAAATCTTGAAAATCAAAGAGTAATAGAAGAACAAAAAGAGCAATCAAGAAGAGAATTTGAAAAACTGAAAGAAGAATTGCAGGGTAAAATTAGTCAAGCTAAATCAAATAATGATAAATTGATTAAAGAAAAAGAAGCTTTATCCAAGAAATCTCAAGATTTGAAAATTGAAAAAGCGCAAATTGAAGCAAAACAAAATTTCTTATCACAAGAAGTTGTTAAATTACAGCAACAAAATTTACAAGATCAGCAAACACTTAAAGAACTTGAAAAA
>CAMASZ010000094.1 GCA_945861125.1 Rickettsia typhi
CACCTAAAATAACTCTTTATCTAAAATCCCTATAAAACAATACTTATCTTAAAATCGCAGTAGAATAGATTAAAATATAATTTTTTAAATAAACTCAAATAAATGATAAAATTTTTAATAATTATTATATTATCATTGGCAATAACCAAAATTCTTCATGCTTTCTTTGATGATAAAAAATCAATTAGCGATGAAAATAAAAAAGAAATGATCTACAAAATAATTCCTAGTGGTGGTGTGGTCGGTTGTTTATCTACGAATCTTTATAAAAAAATGTCTTCATATTATAAAAAAAAAGAGTACAAAAAAATCCGTAAAATGATTAATGATAAATCTTGTTTTGTTTTTCAAAAAGGCGAAGAGATTATTGGAGATAGTAATATATGCAATAAGAATAATACCTATGGTGATGTATTTATGTTTTCAACAAAAAAATTTATTGTGGGTAGAATATTTCTACCATGTTATGCGATAGTTCCTAGTTAGTATTTAATATTTTTTCAATTTCTTGCCACTTCTCTTCTAGTTTTTCTAATTGTTCCTGATAGCTCTTTATTTCGTTTCCTATAAGCGATAAATTAGCGTTATTTCTATTTTCAGTAGTCATTAGCTCATTGTTAAGATCGCTAATAATTTTTTCAATTTTTTCAATTTTTTGAATTATTTTTTCTAACTCTAACTTTAATTTATTTTTTGATTTAAAGCTGTTCTTGATAAGCGAATTATCATTTAATTTATTACTAGTTGATAATTTGCTATTTAGTGTATTTTCATCTTTTTTTGAAGTACTTTTTTTAAACTTATAACTTAAATAATCAGAATACGCACCCAAGCAGTAATCAATTGATCCATTATTTTCAAATGCAATTATGCTTGTTACTACATTATCTAAAAATTCTCTATCATGTGAAACCAAAATCAAAGTTCCTTGGTATTTTTCTAAATAGTTTTCGAGAATATCCATTGAGTCCATATCTAAATCGTTAGTCGGTTCATCTAATATTAATAGATTTCCTGGATTGGCTAAAATTTTGGCTAAAACCAATCTATTTTGTTGACCTCCTGATAATGTATTTACTATTCTATATCGATCATTCGGATCAAACATAAAATCACGAAGATAGCCACAAATATGTCTGGTTTTATTATTAGCCAATTGAATATAATCAGAACCACTTTCACACAATATATCTTGAATTGAAGAATTTGGCGTTATAGAACTTCTTGATTGATCAAAATATGATATTTTGATATCTTTGGCTAGCTTTATATTCCCCGAATCTGGCTGAATATCGTTAATAATTAATTTAAGTAAAGTTGATTTTCCTGAGCCATTTTTACCAACAATTCCTATTCTTTCACCTCTCAATACTTTTAGCGAGAATTTATCGATAATTTTTTGAGAGTAATCACCATCCGCTACAGGATAAGATTTAGAAATGTTATTAAAATTAATTAATAGCTGAGGAGAATCTTCTTCGATTTTTTGATTTTCTATTTTAATTGAATTTTGATTGGATTTTAATACCCTTTTTTGTTCATCAAATTTTATTCTTAATTCTTGTAAATAATGAAGTCTGCCAATGTTTCTTTTGCGTCTTGCTGTTACTCCAGTTTGAAGCCATTCACTTTCCAATTCTAATTTTTTTTCAAGATTTTGTAAAGTACGAATTTCATGATTAATTATATTTTCAGACCATTCATCAAAATTTCTATAACCATTGTTATTTATTTTTATTTGACCCTCTCTTATCCAAAAAATTTTATTAGAAATTTGTTCTAAAAATTTTCTATCATGAGATATTATTATTAAGGCACCTTTATAATTAATTAAATAATTTTCGAGCCATTCGATTATTTCTATATCTAAATGATTTGTTGGTTCGTCTAGTAATAAAATATCTGGCTCAATAATCAATGATTTGGCAAGATTTACCCTTCGTTTTTGACCACCAGAAAGGTCGCTGGTTATCGCATTTTTATTGATCTTTAATTTTTCACATATTATGTCAATTAAATAACTTTTATTATCATCAATCTTTAAATCTTTTTTTATAAAATCATAAACGGAGATACTATCGAATATCTTTTCACTTTGAGTTAGGTGGCTAATTGTTAAATTAGGCATTTTCCACAGTTCACCTCTATCAAACTCAATCTTGTTAGCTATGCAATTCATTAAAGTGCTTTTTCCTACGCCGTTTTTACCAATAAGGCATATTTTATCATGCGAAAATATGTTTAAACTTAGATTTTCAAAAAGGTTTTTTTTGGCAAAAGATATGGTTGCATCTTTGATAGTTAAAACGGGGGAGCGATTAATCATTAAATTTCTATTTAATTATTTATTAACTATGTTAGAATAGCTTTGTTTCCTAGGTTTATAGTTTATTAATATATAAAAATATGTCAAAAAAACAAATATATAAATTGCCAAATCAATTAAGAATATCAGTAGATGAGATGAAAGAAGTTGAAACTGTATCGATAGGAGTATTTGTAAATACTGGTAGTAGAAATGAAAATTTGAAAATAAATGGTATTTCTCATTTTCTTGAACATATGGCTTTTAAGGGAACAAAAAAAAGATCAGCAAAACAAATCGCTGAGGAGTTTGAGGGAATAGGGGGTTATATAAACGCTTATACCTCAAAAGAAAAAACCGTCTATTACACTAAGGTTTTAAAACAACATGCTGAATTTGCTGTAGAATTTCTCTCAGATATATTGCAAAATTCTACTTTTGATAACAAAGAACTTGAGAAAGAGCGCGGTGTTATTTTGCAAGAAATTGCTATGACCAATGATTCACCAGATGATATAATTTTTGATTATTTTCAAAGTACTGCTTATGGTAATCAGTCATTAGGTCAATCTATTCTTGGGTCGCCAGAAAATATTAAAAAATTTTCTAGAGAAAATTTTATTAACTATATAAATGATCAATATAACTATCGCGATATTGCAATAGTAGGGTCAGGCAGTATTAAAGAGGGTAATTTGGTAAAATGGTCAGAAAAATATTTTAATAATTTAGGTAAAAACAAAATTAAACCTTTAGAAATCAATAAATATAAGGGTGGTGAATTATTAAAAGAAAAAAAATTAGAACAAGTTAATTTAATTATTGGCTTTGACGGTTTATCATATAATCATCAAGACTATTATAAAATTCAGGTTTTAGCCATGATTCTAGGCGGGGGAATGTCATCTAGATTATTTCAAGAAATTAGAGAGAATCAAGGATTGGCTTATTCAATTTATGCCTTTAACTATAGTTTTCAAGATTCGGGTTTATTTGGAATATATGCAGGAACAACTCCCGATAAATCTAATCAATTAATAAATTCTGTAAAAGAACAGATTAATAAAATTTGTAAAAAAATTGATAAATCTGAGTTGGATAGAGTAAAAACCCAATTTCAAGCGGGATTGTTAATGTCCAAAGAAAGCACTAGTTCCAGAATGCAAAAATTAGGCTCTGATATAATTTCTTATAACAAGATTATTTCAGATAAAGAAATAATCAGTAAAATTAGAAAAATTACAGAAAAAGAAATTTCGCAATTAGCTAGTAAAATTTTTATTAACACTAAAACTACTTTTTCTGCAATTGGTAATGTTAAAAATATTAAATCCTTTTCAAAAATAAATTAATTTATAACAATTTTTTCTCCCGGTTTTAATGTTATAAAGCTTTTTTCTAAATTTAATTCTTGTTTGAATTTATTTAGATCATTAATTGGATCATTAAAATTATCAGTCCCAAGTTTAAAAGTTCCATAATGCATAGCAATTGATTTTTCGGCGTGTAAATCAAGATGAGCTTGAATTGCTTGCTTTGGACTAGTATGATGTCTAAACATAAAATCTTCAGGTTTATAAGCGCCAATTGGGAGTAGGGCTAGTTTAAATTTTCCTATTTTGTTGTAAGCATCTTGAAAATGATTATTGTATCCAGTGTCGCCAGCAAAATAAATATTACCAATTTTACTTTGAATTGCAAATGCTCCCCATAAGCTAGCATTACTACCAAAAAATGATCTTTTTGACCAGTGTTGTGCTTTTAAGAAACTAATAGTAATTTTTTTAAAAACAAAATTCTCTTGCCAATCCATTTCGGTGCAATTTATTTTTAATTTTTTTAAATGATTTAAGTAATAACAATTTCCTAGGCCAGTTAAAAATTTTGGATTGGAGTGATCTTTTAATTTTTTGATTGTTGGAATATCCATGTGGTCATAGTGCGAATGACTGATTAAAACCAGATCTATTCTTGGAAGATTTTCAAATTTTATTCCAACTTGTTGAGCACGAATAGGGCCAATAAATGAAAGTGGACTAGCTCTTTTTGACCAAATTGGATCAGTTAAAATATTAAGGTCTTGAAGTTGTATTAAAAAAGTAGAGTGTCCAACAAATGTTGCATGAATGGTGTTATTGTTAATTATATTTTCAGGTATTGCTTGATTAACTAAAATTTCTTGATCTTGCCATTGTGTTTTGCCATGTTTTTTTTCATAATCAATTTTAGATTTGAAATATGAAAAAAATTTTTTATTAGAATTTTTTTCTAAGTTAATATCGTAAAATTTTTTACCGTCAAAATGATCAGAAATACTACCTTGATAATAATTTTTTTCATTAAAATATAAATAACATAAGAAATATGTTATTAAAATAAAAATCAGAATAATAAAAATAATTTTCTTCATTTTACTTATCTAACGTTACTTGGCGAAAATGGACCTTGAGCTCCCAATGTTGAAGTTCCTGAATTAATTACAAGATTTCCTTCTTGCATTTTGTCAAGTTGATAATTTCCTAATTCATCAAAACTAACTCCTTCATGCCCAATTCTGCCAAAACCAGTTGCACTATCATTATCAAACATTCTTTCAAAAATATTTCCAGATAAAGCGTTCGAATCTATTAACTGAGTTGTTGCAGAATCAATATTTGCTGAAAAACAATCTATTCCTTTGCCTAAAGCCTCATTAATTAAAGGTGGTGATCCAATATGATCTCCTAATCCTTTATTTCCAGCTGGAATTGCCTGACCTGCATGAATAGATGAGTGATTACTCGAAGAAAGTTGATCACTTATCAAAGCCGAAGTTAATGCTGTTTTTTCAGACATATTTTTAAAATTTACTTATTATCAACTGCTGCTATAGCACTTAAGTTTAAAATATCATTAATTGATGAGCGCATGGTAACTA